>NZ_JAFCUK010000015.1:0-80595 GCF_049896485.1 Sphingomonas sp. DC4900 | reverse complement strand
TCGGTGTCCCACCCGATCCCATCCCGAACTCGGCCGTGAAACCCGACTGCGCCAATGGTACTACTGCCTAAGCAGTGGAAGAGTAGGTCGTCGCCAGGCATTGAAGCCTGTGCGGGAAATAAGAACCCATTCATGATTTCGTCCCAACGGGACACGCAACCCTCGCCACAAGCGGGGGTTCTCGCGTCTCAAACGGACACTCCATCAAAGCACCACTTTGATGGTCCTTGGCGCGGGGTGGAGCAGCCCGGTAGCTCGTCAGGCTCATAACCTGAAGGTCACAGGTTCAAATCCTGTCCCCGCAACCATTCCTCACAAAAGCCCCAGACCATCCGGTCCGGGGCTTTCGTGCGTCTTGGCGCACACACCCATCCCCAGCGCAACCGCACAACAGAACCGCACGGACGTGCAGTGCAACATCCGCGGGGCGGGCCTGACTTGATAGAGGAACTGGTCACCACTCCCGTCTTCTGAACCCCGACATAGCCGCCCATCTGAACGGCCAGGCCAAGCGCACCGAGCGCCAGTACACGAGGATCGTGAATAGCGCCTATAACGCTGCGATTGAAATTGATCTGGGCAAACGGCCCCACTTGTACCTGCCAGACCGGCCCGGGTCGATCGCGCAGCAGATTGAGGCTGGCCTGGTTGCCCGCGACGACGAAGCTGTGTCCCTTGACCGATCCGATCGCGGCGGGCGCGACGACCGGGCGGTAATGATTCGAACCTTCATAGTCGGGAACGACCGCCAACCCCGCACCGACCGCGACGATGTCGCGATCGAGGGGGTCGGTGTCCTGACGAGACTGGGCCGTGACGGGTGCGGGGAACAGGCAGGCGGTCAGCCATGCCGTCGCGCCAAAGACAGGCAATTTCGACACAGGATGAACCTTTCGATCAGCCGCCGAGGGCGACGTGCAACTGGATGCGGGCGAGCGCGCCAGCGATGGTCTGGCGGAGCAGCGCCCGCTCGGCGGCGGTCTGTGCGGCTTGCGCCTCGATCAGCGGCCCGGCGGCGATGTCGCCGCGCCGATATCGCGCCTCGATCGCGGCCACGGTTTGCGTTTGGGCAAGGCTGTCGATCGTCGCCAGCGCCCGCCGTCGGTCGAGCGTCCGCACCATGGCCAGTGCATCGTCCACCTCGCGCCAGGCATCGCGCACCGTCTTCTGATAGGTAAGGGCGGCGCTGCGCTCTTCGGACCGACGAAGCGACAATTGGCGTTGCAGCCGCCCACCCGCAAAGATCGGGATCGACAGCACCGGGCCGACGCCGGTGGTACGCCCATCCCACCCGAAATCGGCCAGGTTCAACACGTCGATGCCGAAGAGGCCGGAGAGGTTGAGGCTGGGGTAGAAATCAGCCTGCGCGGCACCGATCGCGGCAGTTGCCGCGTGCAGCGCGGCCTCCGCGGCCAGAATGTCGGGCCGGCGTCGGACGAGATCGCTGGGAATGCCGGGCGCGGGGGCGGCCAGCATCGGCATGGCGGACCGATCGGTCGCGTCGAGAGGTGGCATATCCGGGTTGCGGCCAACCAGCACCGCCAAGGCGCGGGCGGTGCGCGCGATATCGGCGTCGAGCGTCAGCAACGCATCCTGTCTCGCCCGCCGCTCCCGATCCGCCGCGCGGACGTCGATGCGGGTAGCGAGGCCCCGCGTCTGGAGTGCGGTCGCGATGGCGAGCATCCGGTCGCCCAGCGCCTGCTCACGGAGCGCAAGCCTGCGTTCCTCCACCAGCCCGCGCCATTGCCAATAGGTCTGCGCGACCGCTGCCTCGACCGACAGCCGCGCACCCCGGGTGGCGGCGTCCGCTTGCGCGGCCCCGGCGGTGGCGGCCTCCACCTCGCGCCGGGTTTTGCCCCACAGGTCGATGGCCCAGCTGGCGCTGACATCGGTCTGGTAGAGATCGAACGCATAGCCCTTGGGAATCGTAGCGTCGGCGGCATTCGGCGACTGGCCCAGCAGCGGCGCCAGGACGCCGGCCAGTCCGGCGGTGCCGATGCGGTTGCGACTATAACCAAGCTGCGCGCCCACCTGCGGCAGGCTGTCGGCATGCTTGGCGTCGCGGGCGATCCGCGCCGCGACCAGCCGCTCCTCGGCGATCCGCAGGTCGAGATTGGCGGCGCGCGCCTCATCCTCCAGCCGGTCGAGCAGCGGGTCGCCGAAGCTGCGCCACCAGGTCGCATCGGGCTGGGTCGGTGCCGCGACGCTCCCCGGCCACCGCGCGGGCAGGTCGGCGACGGGCGGATGGAAATCCGGGCCGACCGTGCAGCCGCTCAGCAGCAGCAGCGCGACCAAGCCCGCGCCGATGGTGCGACGATCAATCATGCGCGGCCTCCTTGGCAGTATCCTCGCGGCCGAAGAGCAAGAGGTAGAAGGCGGGCAGCGCGACCAAGGTCAGGATGGTCGCGCCGATCAGTCCGCCGATCATCACGATCGCCATCGGCCCCCAGAAGATGTTGAAGCACAGGGGGATGAAGGCGAGCACGGCGGCCAGGGCAGTCAGCACCACCGGGCGGGCGCGGCCAACCGTCGCCTCGGTCACGGCGGTACGCACCGTCATCCCCTCGGCCCGGTGCGTCTCCACCTGATCGACCAGGATGATAGTGTTGCGCATGATCATCCCCGCCAGCGCGATCAGCCCCAATAGCGCGACGAAGCCGAACGGCGCGCCCGTCAGCAGCAGCGCCGCCACCGCGCCGATGATCCCCAGCGGCGCGGTCGCCAGCACCAGCAGGGTTCGCGGCAGGCTCTGCAACTGGATCATCAGTAGCACGAGCATGATCCCGATCGTGACCGGCAGCAGGCGATAGATCGCGCGGTTGGCGTCGGCGGACAATTCGCCGTCGCCGCCCTCCGCGATGTCATATCCGGGCGGCAGCGCAGCGCGGATACCGGCGATGCGCGCAGCGGCGGCATCGACGATCTCGGCGGCCTGGACGTCGCCGATCATGTCGGCCTGCACCGTGATGGTTTGCGCGGCATTGCGCGTCCAGACGATCGGCTGCTCGGTGGTCGGCGACAGCGTCGCGACCTCGCTCAGCGGCACCATGCCGTGCGCTGTCGATACGGGCATGTCGATCAGACCGCCCAGGTCGTGCCGATCCTCGGCCCGACCGCGCACCATGATGCCGATCCGCTTCGTCCCACGCAGCACCGCGCCGCCGGGCGCGCCCGACAAGGTGGCGGCAAGATCGCTCGCCACCTGTGCCCGGTCCACCCCCAGCGCCGCCGCACGCGCCGGATCGATCTGGTAGCGCGCGACCGGTGCGGCGATGCCCCAGTTGATCTGAACCGCCGTGGACGATGGGATGGCGCGCAGCACGGCGGCGATCCGCTGTGCGATCGCGCGCAAGCGGGCGGGATCGGGCCCGGTCACCCGGTATTGGACCGGCGATCCCAGGCTCGGCCCCAGCGACAGGCGACGCACATGCAGGCTGGCGCCTGGGATGCCCGGCATTCGCTCCAGCTTATCGATCAGCGCATCGCGCGCCGCCAGATCGCGGGCCACCAGCATCACCGTCGCGTTCGCCGGATTGGGCAAGGCCGGACCATAAGGAAGGTAGAAGCGTGGCGCCCCGCGACCGACGAAGCTGTCCATGCTGCGGAGGCGCGGGTCGCCGTGCAGCAGATGTTCCAGCCGCCGCGTCGCCGCTGCGGTCGCCTCGATCGAGCTGCCCGGCCGCATCGCGAGGTCGACCAGCACCTCGGGCCGGTCGGAATAGGGAAAGAATTGCTGCCGCACGCGTGTCGCGCCGAGCAGGCCGACCGCCAGCAGCGCGATCGTGATGCCGGCGACCAGCCAACACCGGTTCAGCGCCCACTCGATCGCGGCACGCAGTCGCCGGTAGAGCCCGGACGGCCTGGCGTCACGCCCCTGCCCCCGCGCCATGTCCGGCAACAGCGTGACGCCCAGGAACGGGGTGAAGACCACGGCGACGATCCAGCTGACCAGCAGCGCCGATCCCGTCACCCAAAAGATGCCGCCCGCATATTCACTGGTCGTCGACTGGGCGAGACCGACCGGCAGGAACCCGACGACGGTGATCAGCGTGCCGGTCAGCATCGGAAAGGCGGTGTGCGTCCAGGCATAGGATGCGGCCTTTTGCCGATCGACGCCCTGCTCCATCTGGACCACCATCGCTTCCACGCTGATGATCGCGTCGTCGACCAGGAGGCCGAGCGAGAGGATCAGCGCGCCGAGCGAAATCCGCTCTAGCCCGATCCCCGCCACCCCCATGTACAAAGCGACGATCGCCAGGGTCAGCGGCACCGATAGCGCCACGACGATCCCCGTCCGCCAGCCGAGCGTGACGAAGGCGACGACTAGCACGACGGTCAGCGCGCAGAAGAATTTGATGAGGAAGGTGTTCACCGCCTCGCGGATATTGGCGCTCTGGTCCTCGACCTGCGTCAGACGCGCACCGGCGGGCAGCGTGCGCCGGATCTGCTTGGCGGCCGCGCGGATCGCCTTGCCGAAGCCCAGTCCGTCCGCGCTCGGCCGCATCGACACGGCCAGGATGACCGCCGACCGGCCATCATGGCGCACCACCGCCTCGGGCGGATCGGCAAAGCCCCGCACGACCGTCGCCATATCACCCAAACGCATCGCGCCGGACGGCGTCGGGATCGACGCGCTTTCCAGATCGCGAACGTCGTCCACCTCGCCGTCCAACCGGACGGGCGTCTGCATCGCGGCCTGCACGCCGCCCGCCGGGGCGATCGTCTGACGCTGCGCCAGTGCCTGGGCCAAGCGATCGGGCGACAGGCCCATGCCGGCGAGCCGCCGCGGGTCGACATCGACGAACAGGCGCTGGGGCAGTTCACCGATGATCTCGGCCTTGCCCGCTCCGGGTACGCGCAGCATCGTATCGCGCGCCTGCTCCGCCAGCCGGACCAGCCGGGCATTGTCCGCGCCGGTCAGGGCAAAGACGTAACCATAGACGTCGGCATTGTCCTCACTCGCCGCCAGCGAGGCGCCGGCCGGCAATGCGGGCTCGATGTCCTTCAGCTTGCGCCGGACCTGTTGCCAGACATCCTTGACCTGTCCGGGAGGGGCGGCGTCCTTCAGCTCGACGGTGATGACGCAGGCGCCTTCGAGGCAATAGGTCTGGAGATAGTCGAGATCGTCGATCCCGCGCAGCGTGCGCTCGACCGGATCGGCGACCTGCGCCTGCATCTGCGCCGGGCTCGCGCCGTCCCAGCGGGCGGACACGATCATTTCCTTCAGCGTGAAGCCGGGATCTTCGTTGCGCCCCAGCGCCAGGAACTGCGCCGCGCCCGCTACGAAGAGCAGCGCGATCAGGAAACCGACCAGGGCGGGGTGTCGGATCGCCCAGCGGGAGAGGTTGAGCCGGTCCATGGCTCAGTGGAACCCCGGCTCGATACCGGCATCGACCACGCTCTGTCCGTCGACCAGCGTGTCGGCGGCGGTAGCGACGATCGACTGGCCATCACGCAGATCCGTGACCAGCGCATCTCGCCCCAGCCATGCCGCGATGCGCACCGGCTGACGCCGGATGTGGCTGTCGGGCTGCAGCGTCCAGACATAGGGGCGCCTGTCCGCATCGCCGATGGCGGACAGGGGGACGCGGACTTGCTGGTCCGGCATGGGCGTGCGCAGGGTAAGCGTGACGATGCTGTTGTAGGGCGGCGGCGATCCCGTGCCGCTCAGGACGAAGCGGGCATCGCGCAGATGCGATGTCGGATCGCCCTCCGGCGCGAGGCGGCGCAGCCGGGCGGTGAACGTGTCTGCGCGGCTCGGCATGCCGATATCGGCCATCATCCCGGACGTCAGGCGCAGATCGGCCGGCGCCTGGATCTCCACCTCGGGCGCGCCGCTTGCGAGTTTCAGCACCGCCCTGCCCGCCTCGACGACGCTGCCCGGTTCGACGAGGCGCGCGGTGATGACCCCATCCTGCGGCGCGACCAGTATCGCGTCCGACAGCATGTCGCGGCTGCGCCGGACGACCGCCGCGGCAGCGGCGACCTTCGCGGCCGCCGCCCGGGCGGCCAGTGCCCGCTGGCGGACCTCCGCGCTCGACAAGGCGCCGACGCCGTCCAGTCCGCGCGACCGGTCGGCTGCATCCTGCGCTGTCCGCGCATCGGCGGTGGCGGCGGCGAGCTCGGCCTCGGCCTGCGCCGCTCCGGCGTCGGCGTCGGCCTTGCCCAGGCGTCCCAGCACTTGACCGGCGCGCACCGTATCGCCGACCTGAACGGTGAGCGTCAGCAGCCTTCCGGGCCGTTTGAACGCGAGCATCGTCTCGCGATAGGGGCGCACGACGCCGCTGAACTGGCGAAGCGCGCCGCCCGCGGCATGAACGGGCACGACATCGACGATCGCCGTATCACGATCGGGTTGCTGTGACGGCGGCGACGCACAGGCGGACAAGCCGGACAGGGGTAACAGAAGCGCGACGAAGTGACGATGGCGAGCAAACGGCATGACGGCCCCCAGAAAGCGGAACGGGCGCGCCATGCCGGGTGTGACGTGCCGCGCCTCCCGGATTTCCGATTTCGACCGATCGATTTCGAAATCGATCAGTCCGACAGGGGCGGAGTCTCCAGATGCCGGCGACGGTAGGCGCTGGGCGTCTCGCCGAGCCGCGCCTTGAAGCTGCGGTTGAAGACCGCCAGGCTGCCAAAGCCCGCATCCATCGCAATGGTCAGGATCGGCACGTCCGCCTGTTCGGGATCGGCCAGCGCAGCGCAGACCTCGGCCACGCGCAGTCCGTTCAGATAGTCGCTGATGTTGCGATGCCCGAAACGGCCATTCACCAATCGGCGGACGCGATATTCGGGCACGTCCAGCCGCGCGGCGATGGCGCCGATGGTCAGCTCGGGCTCGCGGTACAGGCGGTCCTGCATCATCGCCCTATCGAGCGCACGGGCGAGCGGCTCGTCCTGCTCCTGCGGCGGGGACGGATCGGCGGTGATCACCAGGGGCAGCGTGCTGTCGGGCGCGGCGGATGCGAACATGTCCCGGTGCCGCAGCCCGAACAGCAGCAGCGCGAGACCGAACGTCCCCGTCACCATGCCGATCGCACTCGCGATACCGGCCATGGCAAAGCGGCCGAAGGCGCGCCCCGCGACCTCCGCGCCGATCGTCCAGAGCACGACGATCGTGACGATGACGACGAACGCCACCCGCGCGCGGCGTCGCGCCTCCACCAGATCGGTCGCGCGGTTCTGCCAGGCATGGCGCAGCGCATCGACGGTGAGCGCGATGCCCGCGACGTACAGAATCCCATCGAGCGGATGGAGCGGTGCATGCGTCCCCCGCTCGCCGCCGATCACGGCTGCGCTGACGCCGAGATACCCCAGCGCCGGGGCCAGTTCGGCAACGCCCGGGCGGAAATCGTCCTCGAACCACGAACGGGCAAACAGCCAGAACAGCGGCAAACTAGCCGATCCGGCGAGTTGCAGCAGTGTGGCGAGCATCGGCAAGCCCTGCATGAAAGGCAACCCGGCCACCTCCGTCAGCAGCGCGGCGAATGCCAGGGCCGCGCCGTAGCGACCGGCACGGGTCGGCGCCTCGCTGAGGAACAGCGCAATCGCGAGTGCGAGCAACGTGGCGATGCCGCCGTGCAGCCAGGCTTCGATGCTCAGCACGCGGGTCTTTCTGCGGTGGCGCCGATCGCGTGCGACGGCACGCTGTCGGTCGGGTGAAAGGTGGGGAGGCGGGGTCTTCCGCGCCGACCTATTGCGGCGATCCCGGCTTGCCAAGCGGCGAGGGGCGGTTGGTCGCGACTGTCGATTACCCATTGCACCGCGATGCATGGTGCGGTGCGATCTTGTGGCGGCGTTACGGCTTTTCGATCGTGCCTTGTCGTACCCCAGGACGAGAGGTCGTGGGGTGGGGGAGTGATGCGCATGGTGCAGGGAGTGCGGTGGGTGGCGCTGGTGTCGGTGCTGGTCGGCACGGCGTCGGTGTACGCCGGGCCCGCCTTCGCTGCGGCATCGTCCGGGTGTCGGAGCCACACGACGTTGGCGCCATGGGGGCGTTATCCGATGCGACGCTGGACGCCGATCCGGCAGGTCCGCCAGCCGGCGACGATCGACGATGACGGCAGCAAACGCGAGGGGCTGGCGATCGGTGCGCCGTTCCGCGCGCGCATGGTGCAGGCCTATGGCGTCGATGACGGCGAGGCGCGCCGGATCGTGGAGATGGTGACCGCGGCGGGCTGCTATCGCGCATTCCGGGCGGATTCGTTCGTGGCTGCCGACCAGGCCATCATCGCTGCCGAAGTCGCGCGGCATCCCTCCACCCCCGATCCCAACCGCTATGCGACCGTGTCGGAGCCCGGGCAGGTGGAGCCAGGCGACCTCGAGGCGGGTAAAATCGCCAAGTACGAGACCCAGCATTTCGTCTTCTGGTACGGCACGAACACCAAGGGCGACAGCTATGCCTATGCACGCGACACCGGGCAGGACTGGCGCACCGTCCTGACCCGCGCGGGGGCGTGGGCGGAGCAGGTGTGGCATCTGAGCCGCGATCTGACGGGCGCACCGATGCCCTATGCCGACCGTCCGGCCGGCGAACGCCGACGCATCGCGGTGTACATCTCCGGCACCGGCCGCCCCCATGTCGCGGACGGCGACCTGATGTCGGGCACGCCGGTGGCCTCGCCCGCCATCTGGATCGCCGCGAGCATGCTCAATTATGGGTCGAAGACGTTCGCGCATGAATTCGGCCATGTCATGCAATTCTATTCGGGCGGACTGCGCGACAGTCCGAGCGCCGGGGCGATCTGGGAAGCGGGCGGCAATTGGATCGGAAACCTGCTAGTGCCGGGATCGACGACGTGGATCGGGAGTTACGGCAACCGCCAGTATGTCGGGCCTTTGTGGCCCGACGCGCGCTACGGTGCGTTTCCGTTCCTCAATATGCTGTTCGAAGATCCGCGCACGCGACCGCTCGTCTGGGCGGGGTGGACCCGCAATGCGCGGACCGCCGCGGGGGCGTCTACCGAGGATTTCGTGCCGACCATCCTGCGGCTCGGCACGGCATCGGGCGCCTATCCGAAGGGCGTGCGCTCCTTCGCCGACGACATGGGATGGTATGGCGCGCGGCTCGTCACGCTCGACTTCATGAACCAGCGCGCGCTGCTGGATGCCGTTGCGCAGTCGCGGTTCGTCTTCGGCGGGAGCCGCTTTGCCGCGTTGGTTCCGGGCGATCGGCCGGGCCGGTTCGTGCCGCAGTCCGACCAGGTGCTGTACCAGTTCGGCACGGACATCATTCCGCTGACCCCGACCGGCCATCGCGACACCGTGTCCGTACGCCTGACCGGCGTCACGACCGCCAAGGACGCGGCATGGCGTTTCGCGCTGGTGGCGGTGCGGGGCGAGGCGGATGCATTCTATTCCCGCCTAGGCGCGGTGGAGGGGACCGGTAGCGCCACCGTCTCCTATCGTATCCCAAAGGATGCGCGCCTGTATCTGGCGGTGACGGCGACGCCGGGCGTGTATGAATCGCTTGGCTGGCAGAAGCCCGGATCGACGGCGGGCGCGCGCTTTCCCTATGCCGTCGATATCAGTGGCGCGGCGCCGCGGCTGAAGGGAGAGGTCGATTGCCGGATGCCGCAAATGACGCTGAAGGGGCCGCCGCCCGCCTGCTGACGCGGAGCTCTGCGCCTTTTATTGGGCAGGGGGCGTCGTGGTGCCGGACGTGTACACGACGGTGTCGTCGGTCACCACGGCCGTTCTGTCGTAGCGACGTCCGCCCGCATCCGTATCGTGCGCGGTCACGGTCACCCGGTTCGGCGTGGGCTGCGGCGGCGCGAACAGCGAGAAGCTGGGGGCGAAGGTCGTCAGCGTCTGTGCCGTGCGGCCGTTGTCGGGGCCATCGCCGCTGATCGTGCGTTCGCTGGCCTGCGCGATCTGCGTGCCGTTTTTCACCCCATAGAGCGGCGGCTGGACGCCGATGTCGATGGCCAGCGTATCGCGTTCGGCGATGCGGCGCTGCGATGGCGTCGCGCCGCGCGTCGTGACGGTCATCGTCTGGCGCGCCACATAGCGCTTGCTCGACACGCCGGTGTCGCGGGTGTTGGTCAGCCGCTGGTCGAGGTCATAGGCGACGCGGGTGACCACGCGACCGTGAGGGGTGTCGACATAGCCCTCGACACGGTCGGCGCGCGTGGCGATCGTCTGCACCGTGCCGATCGCGCCCGGCCCTCGTGGCGCGCGAAGCTGTCGCGTGACGATGCGCGCGGGGGCGAGCGTGTTGGCGGTCAGCGCGCCGGTCACCACCGGACGGGTGGGATCGACCGTCCCGATCAGCGTGCCCGACACGCGGAAGAATGTGCCGGCGGTCGGCATGGCAAGTGCGATCACATGCGGCTGGCCGTCGTTGAGCAGCGCGGCGAAGGGCGTGAGGTCGACCCGGGCGGACGGCAGGTTCAGCGCGCGCAAGGCGGGCACGCGTCGCCACAGGCCAGGATTGATGCCGCCGGTGAAGATGTCGGGCTGGACCGAGCGGACGCCCGCCAGCCGTTCGTCGATCCGTACCTCCACCTCGCGATACGGTGCGTCGCAGGGCGGCGGCCCGAAGATATTGCGCTGGGCGAGATTGCCGGGCGCGCAATCGTACCAGAATTCCTCGCGCTCCTGCCCGATGGCGAACAGGTCGATGGCGAGGCTCGTCAGGTTGCGCGGGAAACGGATCGTGCGTGACACCATCGGCTTTTGCGGGTCGAGCCGCGACAGTCCCGCTGTCACCGGCAGGACCACGCCGTCCGGGGCGGGCGCCTCGCCAGCGTAGAAGACCAGACGGGCGCCCCAATGGACATGCGCATCATGGTCCTTGTCGAGATAGTTGACCAAGGTCGCCCGGCCGTCGGTCGGCGTGCGGAGGAGCGCGGCATAATCGGTCACGTCGCGGGCGACCTGCCAATGCGGGGCATAGGTATCGCCGGGCTCCATCGTCGTGCCGAGGAAGAGGGTGGCACCGCCCAGCGTCAGGTCGGCGGAGCGATCGAATTGCGTACCCGTGGTGACGTCGAAGTCCGCCTCCAGCACCACCTGGCGCCACGGACCGGGACAGTCGGCGGGTGGGCGGTAGACCAGTGGCAGGGGTTCGTCGCCCTGGAACTCGCGCCGGTCAAACAGGGTGACGGTGCAGGATGGACCGCTGGGGCGGGGCAGCGGCGGGCTCAGGTCGACAACGGCGTTGCCGATCGGCCGTGGCGCGGTCTGGCCAGCGGCGGGTGCGCCGATGCTGGCCGATAGCCCGGCGGCGAACAGCGCCCGCCCCATGATGCCGCAAAGGCGGAAGCGCGGCATATGATGGATGTCCATGGCCCGTCCCATGTCAAAAGAGGAGCGCGTCCGCGCCGATGGCTGCCCGGGGCGAGGCAGGATCGGCCTCGCCCCGGTGCGCCTCAATGCTTGGCCAGCACCTGGGCCGGGGTCACCACCTCGACCGGCAGGCCCAGTCCTTCCAGCTGCGGGCGGATCGTCTTGGCATCGCCCACGACGGTCCAGACCCATTTGGCAGGTTGCAGATACTGCCGCATCGCAGCGTTCGCGTCCCGCAGCGCCACCGCGCGGATGCGCGCGTCGAAGGTGCTGAAGAAGTCGTCCGGCCAGCCGTTGCGCTGGAGCATGGCGGCGGCGGCCATCACCTGCCCGCCGAAGCGGAACGAGGCGACGTTCTTGCGCAGCGTGTTGGCGACGGCCTCGTCGAACTCCTCCTGCGTGATCGGCCGGTCGGTGACGATCGCGTTCAGCTCCTTCTGCACTTCCTTGATCGCGGGGCCGACCTTGTCCGGCTGCAGCTGCACCTCGACCTGATAGCTCGACCCCAAATCGTTGACGTCGAAATTGCCCGACGCGCCATAGGTCCAGTGCTTGTCCTCGCGCAGGTTCATGTTGATGCGCGAGGTGAACTCGCCGCCCAGCGCGATATTGGCGAGACGCGGTGCGACGCCCTCATAGCTGCGCGGCATGTCGACCAGTTGCCCGCCCCCCAGGAACGCCTGGACCTGGCCGGGCATGTCGACCAGCACGATCTTGGGCGGTCCGGTGACGAGCGCCGGACGCGGATCGAGCGCGACCGGGGCGGGGCCGCGCCCTTGCACGCTCCAATGGCCCAGCGTCGCATTCAGCTTCGGCAATAGCGTCGCAAGCGGCTCGTTCGAGACAATGACCAGCTTGGCCTCTTCGGGGCGAATCCAGCGACGGAAGGCCGCCTCCAGATCGGGGCGGGTGATGGCGTCGACCTCGGCCACGCTGGGCACCTGCGACGCCTTGGCGAGCAGCGTCCCGGGCGCGAGCGCTTGCGTGAAGGCCGTGCCCAACAAAGTGCCGGGGCTGGTCGGCGCGGCCGTGACGCGTGACAATTCCTGCCGCCGATATTCCTCCAGCCGATCCTGCGGAAAGTCGGGACGGGTCAGCATCAGCATCATCGTGTCGAGCGTCGTGTCCAGGCTGGCGCTGGGCGCCGCGAACGAGACGCCGGAATCGGTGTTCTGCGCGCTGCCGTAGATCGCCGCGCCGGTGCGTTCGCGCAGCTGCTTGAACCAATGGTCGTCATGGCCACCCGCACCTTCGTCCAGCATCTGGAACATCGCGCGGATCGTGCCGGGCTTACCGGCGGGATCGTCGACGCTGCCCACGTCGAACGACAGTTCGGCGGTGGTGAAGGGGACGGCGTCGTGCTGGACGTAGAGGACGGGAATACCGTTCGCCAATTTGGCGTGCTGCACCGGCGGGAAGCGGGCGGCCTGGGGCTCGCCGACGCCGGGGATGGGGCCGCGCGTGCCGCTTTGCGGGGCGACGACGGCGGTCTTGGGCGCGTCGGGCACCTCGGCCCCTGCGACGCTTTCGTCGCCCGCCGCGGTCATGCGCGGTCCCGGGACGATCATGCCGCGATAGCCCGGACGGCCCAGCCACTTGCGCGCATCGGCCATGACCTTTGCCGGGGTCAGGGCGAGATACGCCATCAGGTCGTCCTTATATTTGGCGGGCGAGCCGAGCACCGAATTGGCCTGCATCAACAGGCCGCCGCGCGCCTCGATCGTCTCGTTGTTGCGGACCGCCGGAATGATCCGCGTCGCCTTGTAGCGCTCCAGCGCATCGGCGGACGGCGTGCTGCGCAGGAAGGCGGCGATCGCGTCGTCCAGCGCCTTTGCCGCGACGTTCGGATCGACACCCTTCCGGACCGAGCCGTAAATGGTGAATTCGCCGACGCCGCGATAGGTCGTGTTGTCGGCGCTGAGATTGTTGAACAGCTTGTCCCGGCGCACCAGCTTGTCGAACAGCGGTGCGCCGTCGATTCCGGTCATCAGGCCCGATACCGCGTCGAGCGAAAAGTTTGCCGGGTCGCGCCCGCCGGGCACGGGCCAGGTCCGGGCGATCTGTGCCGTCGAGACGGGGCCGGTGAACGATTGGTTGATCGGCGCGGCCAGGACCGGCGGCTCGGCGGCGGGCGCGGTAATCGCGCGCCCGCGCGGGATGTCGCCGAAATAGCGCATCGCCTTTGCCTTGGCGGTCGCGAGATCGATGTCGCCCGCCAGCAGGAGCGTGGCGTTGTTCGGACCGTAATAATCCTTGAACCACTGATGCACGTCGGCGAGCGACGCCGCATTCAGATCCTTCATCGATCCGATGACGCTGTGGCCATAGGGGTGCGAGGCGGGATAGATCGCGCTGCGGCGGCTGTAGCCCAGGATGCTGGCGGGGTTGTTGTCGTTGTTGCGCTTTTCGTTCTGGACGACGCCGCGCTGCTCGTCGAGCACGCCCTGGGTGATCGCACCGAGCAGATGCCCCATCCGGTCGCTTTCCACGAACAGCACGCGGTCCAGGCTGCCGGTCGGCACCGCTTCGTGATAGTTGGTGAAATCATAGCCGGTGCTGCCGTTGACGCCGATCGACCCGGCGTCGCGCAGATATTTGAAATAGTCGCCCGGCGCATTCTCGCTGCCGTTGAACATCAGATGCTCGAACAGATGGGCAAAGCCGCTGCGCCCCGCGGGCTCGAAGGTGGAGCCGACGGCATAATTGATGCTGGTATAGACGATCGGCACGCTGTGATCGGTGAGGACGATGACCGTCAGGCCGTTGGGCAGCGTGAACGTCTGATAGGGAATGGTGAAATCGCGGACCAGCTTGACGAGCTCCGCCGGGGTGGAGTCCGGGCGGGATGCCGTGGTCGTTGCGGCGTTCGCGGGGCGTCCGGCGAATGCCGGGACGGGGGCCAGGATCAGGGCCGTACCGGCCATCAACATCATACGCAGGCTCATCGACTTATCCTTGATCGGTTGGGGAGGAGCTGGTCGAGCGACGGTTCGGCACCGTGACACGGGTGCGGAACCGTCGCGGGACAGGACAATCGGGGGTGGGAAAACCGTAATGGCGAGGACCGTGTCTCGGGCGGCGTCCGGCCGCGCTGCGCAGATCGAAGGTCCGCCGCACCTCGTCGTTTCGACGGGATGCGGCGGCGGGGGTCAGAACGACTTGCTGACCCCCAGATAGAAGTTGCGCAGCCGCGGATCGCCGTACGGGCTGTAATAGAGCGGGGCCTGCGTCACATCGAGCGGCGGCATCTTGTTGAAGATGTTGTTGATGCCGAAGCGCACCGTCATCTTCTGCGGCAGGCGGTAGCTGATGTTCATATCGTGATACATCTGGCTGGCGACCTTCGCCGACCCCTGCGCGGCCACGACGCTGCGATCCAGCGTCAGGTAATAGCCGCTGAGATAACGCGTCTGCCAGCCGAGGCTGAGCCGGTCCTTCGTCCATTGCAGCGACCCGCTGCCCCGGAAGCGCAGGGACCCGGATGCACTGGTGCCGGCCGCGAAACCGGCCGTGACGACGCCGGCGTAATTCTGCGCGGGCGTGTCGGCGAACGGCTGGATGACCAACTGATCGACATAGGTCGCACGGCCGACGGCCGACAGCTGACCGCCGAACAGGTTCGTGTCGTAGTTGAGCGTGAAGTCATAGGCCGACGTGACCAGCGACGTCAGGTTGATCAGCGATATGTCCAGCGCGGTGATCGGCCCGACGGCAAAGCCTCCCGATGCCGGGCCGCGCGTGACGCGGTCGGGGTTCGATGTGATGAACTGGTTGAACTGCGACTGCACGGCACCGAAAAGCAGCAGCAGCGGATCGAAATACATGTCCCGCTTGTGGATGCGAGTCCAGTCGACCGAGAATCGCAGGCCGTCGATGAAATGCGGCTTCAGGATCAGGCCGGCCGTCCACGTCTTGGACGATTCCGGCCGAACGGCCGGATTGCCGCCCGAAAATCCCGAGATGACGCCAAGGCCGAACATCTGGGTGCCGATCAACTCGTTGTTACGCTGCGGATCGCGCATTTGAAGGGTGATCTGCGGGCGGGGGACCTTGACCAACTGGCTGAGCTGCGGCGGCAGATAGCCGGTCGTGTACGAGCCGCGCAGTGTGACGCCATCGATCGGCGACCAGAGCAGGCTGATGCTGGGATCGGTGTGCGCATTGGTGGTTGTCGACCGCTCGATGACGGTTCCTGCCGGCGGGCAGTTGTCGAAATAATTATATTGTTTCGCCTCGAACGGTGCCGTGCAGGATACCGGGTCCGACGTATCGGTGCCGTCGCCGCTATAGGATTCATGCCGCGCCGACAGGCGCAATTCCAGCAATCGGATCAGCGGCAGTTGATGCTTGTCGCCCAGGATCGGGAACACGACTTCGCCATAGACGGACTTGGTCGTCTGGTGCGCGGTGGGGGTGAAGGTGGTGACCGCGCCATCGTCGGTCAGCAGCGTGAGAAGGCGCGAGTCCAGTTTCTGGGTGTTGATCTCGGTGTTGACGGTCAATTGCGGCTTGCCGCCCGGCAGCGAGAACGGCAGCGGCCCGGCGAGGCGTAGCGAGGGCGCGACGTTGCTCGATTTGCCGTCCTGCTGGCGCTGATAATAAGGCGTCTTGTCGTAGGTGAAGGGGAGTGGATAGGTCGAGGTATCGACGAGCGCGTTCAGAACCCCGGACTGGAGATCGTTGGAAGCGAACGCGTTGATCGCCGGCGGGCTGTTCGCGACCGAAAAGTTGGACTTGGAGTAGGAGACTTCGGCGACCGCCTGCCAGTCTGCCGGCAGCCGGACGATGGCACCGCCCAGCGTACGCAGTGTCGACGACACCTGCTTGATCCGGGCATCATAGGCGGGATTGGCCGGGAACGCGATCGCGAGATCCTGCGTGAACGGGTTGCTGGGGGCCGACGCGAACAGGAAGACCGAGTTGAGCGTGTTGGAGAAGGTGTTGACCGCCGAGGAATGCGACATGCCGATTTCGGCATAGGCGGTCAGCCAGTTGTTGAACGTGCGCCGCACCGCGACCGAACCGCTGTACTGATTCATCGGATAGAGCAGCGGCGCGCGGGCGCCGGTGCCGGCGGCGGTATTCGGCTGGTCTAGGTTGAAGGTGCCGAGCGACGAGAGCAGCGGAGCAAGGCCCGCCTTCGCGATCCCCGCATAGCCCTTGGGAATGGTCCCCAGGCCGCTCGACAGCGTCTGGCCGCCATATTGGGGCTTCAGCTGGAGCGGCGAGCCGTCCTGCGTCTTGAAGTTGACCAGCGAACCCTGCGGCGGATTGGTGAAGCCACCATAGAAAGAGCCGGGGTCGTTGGCGAGGATGTCGTTCAGCCCGCGGCGGCGCAGGTTGTCGCGGTCGCCGTAGCGCAGCGCCAACTGCCTGGTCCAATTGCCGGTAAAGGTCAGGCGCGTGCGCCCGCCTTCCAGCGGCAGGCCGCCGGTAAGATCGATCGAGCCGCGACCCTGTTTGAAATCGCTGGTGTTATCATAATTCGCCGACAGTTCGGCGCCCTTGAAGTCACGGCGCAGCACGATGTTGATGACGCCGCCCGACGCGCCGCTACCGTAGATGCCAGAGGCCGACGAGGCGAGAACCTCGATCCGCTCCACCGCAGCGATCGGGATGCCGGTGATCGACGGCTGGGTGATGTCGCCATTGCCCAGGTTGATGCCGGGCTGGCGCCGACCGTCAACCAGGATCAGCGTGTCGCGCAGGCCGATGCCGCGCAGGTTGATCGCGCTGACGCCGATCGGGCGGCGGGGATCGGCTGCGGCGTTGCCGCCGATCGCCTGATCGCCGACGGTGGGCGAGGTGTTGACGTTCAGCTGGTTGCGCAGGAACGTTTCGAGGTTTGGCGCGCCGCTGCGCTCGATCTCCTTGCGACCGAGGACGATGAACGGCTGGCTATCGTCCTGCGTGCGTTCGATGCCGGTGTTGAGCGACCAATTGACCTTGCCGTTGACGAGGATGTCAGGCGTGGCGCTGGTGTCGACCTCGTCGCCGGCCAAAGGGCGGAGGGCGACCGCACCATCCTCCGTCGTGACGATCTTCAGACCGGTGTCGATCAGCAGGCCCTGCAACGCCAGCAACGGGGCATACTCGCCCTGGATGCCATTGGTCCGCTTGCGGCCG
Source organism: Sphingomonas sp. DC4900 (assembly GCF_049896485.1). NCBI lineage: Bacteria > Pseudomonadati > Pseudomonadota > Alphaproteobacteria > Sphingomonadales > Sphingomonadaceae > Sphingomonas > Sphingomonas sp. DC4900. The sequence continues at coordinate 63,177 of NZ_JAFCUK010000015.1, read as the reverse complement.
ACATCGTCCATCCGATACACGATCTGGAGTTTGGTGACCTTGCTCCAGGCTTGCAGCGCCGCCGCCAGGCTCCCGGCCGGAATATCGAACCGCTGGGCGGCCCGTACGCCCTGCGTGGTCTGCGCCGCGACATGGCCTGGCACAAAGGCCGTCAGCATGCTCGCCCCCAAGGCGATCGCCACACCCCGTCTTTTCATCTGATGCCCCCTTGTTGCGGTCGCTCCCATCACGCCGCTCGGCAAGATTGTCATTCGAGTGCCACGAACCCGTAACATCGGATTTCAAAAAAGTTTACGATCGTGGAACTTTTCGCCAAAAGCGGTGGAAGAGGGGCTCGTCGCGTTTTTCCGTTAGGGTTTTGACGCGGTCGATTGTCATGACGGCCGAACCCCTTTGACGAAGGAGTGTCTCGGGCGGGCGATGGTAGACGACAGGCAGTTGGAGCGGTGGTTTTGCGAGGAGGTGCTTCCCCTGGAAGCGTCGCTGACCCGCTATCTGCGTCGTAACTGGCGGACGGCCGAGCAGATCATGGATATCCGGCAGGACATATACGAGGCGGCGCTGACGGGCGGGCGGCAGGAATTGCCGACGAACACCCCAGGCTATGTCTTCACGATCGCGCGCAATATTCTGGTCAATCGGGCGAAGCGCGAACGGATCGTGCAGTTCGAACATTATGCCGACATGGAAAGCGTCGATCAGGGCGTGGATCTGTCCGCAACCGACCGCCATCTGGATGCGCGCGACGCACTGCGCCGGGCGCAGGAGGGGATCGAGCGGCTGCCTCCGCGCTGCCGCGAGGTCGTGCGCCTGCGCAAGATCGAAGGCTTGTCGACCCGCGAGGCGGCGGCGCGCATGGGCGTCGGCATCGATACGATCGAACGCCAGCTGGTGCTCGGTATCCGCGCGATGGCCGACGCGATGCTGGGCGGCGCGGGCAAGATCCGTCGCGGCGGCGCGGCCGGCACCGGCAAGGCGCGCCGCCAATGAACCGCGCGACCATGATCGAAGAAACCGCCGCGCGCTGGATCGTCCGCCAGGAAAGCGGGGAGTGGTCCGCCGAGGACGACGCCGCGCTGACCGCGTGGCTGGACGAGCAGATGGCGCACAAGGCTGCGTTCTGGCGGCTGCGCCACGGCTGGGCGGCTGCGGATCGCGTTGGCGCGCTCGGGTTCCAGAGCGCCGCCCCGCGGTCGCGCGCGCGGCGCGGCTGGCAGGCGGTGCTGCGTGCCCGCCCCCGCGCGATCGGGGCGATTGCCGCGGCACTCGCGGTGACGGTGGGGATCGGCAGCACGATGCTGCGATCGCCGACGGGTCTTGGTCTGGGGCATGGTGCGCAGGACACGGCGTCGCCATCGCAGTCCGGGCCGGTGCGGGTGCAGACGCCGGTCGGCGTTCGCCACGCGATTGCGCTGCGCGATGGCAGCCGGGTGGAACTGAACACCGCGACCGTCGTGCGCACCGCGGCCGCCGATCATGGGCGTGAGGTCTGGCTGGATAAGGGCGAGGCCTATTTCGATATCGTCCACCGCCCCGACGATCCCTTCGTCGTGCATGCGGGGCCGCGGACGGTGACTGTCCTCGGCACGCGCTTCACGGTTCGCCGCGATGGGGACAAGGTGACGGTGGCGGTGCTGTCGGGCCGGGTAAGGATCGAGGATGCGACCGCTGGCGCAGGCACGCGCTCCGCCGTGATCGGACAGGGCGACATCGCCTATGCCCAATCGCACGGCACGCTGGTGGCGCTGGCGGCACCGGCGCGGGTCGAAGCGATGACGGGATGGCGCGATGGCCTGCTGGTGTTCGACAACCAGCGGCTGGGGGACGCGGTGGCGGACTTCAATCGCTATACCAACCGTCCGATCCGTATCGCCGATCCTTCCACCGCCGACATCCGGATCGGCGGGACGTTCCAGATCGATAACAGTGCGGGGTTCCTTGACCTCCTCCACTCCGCGTATGGGCTGAAGGTGCGATCCGAAGCGAACGGTATCGTCGTCGAGCCGTGACCGGCGCGCGCGGGGCGGGTGCGCCGGATGCCAGAGCGGCCGGTCTGCATCGACCGACCCATGCGCGCTAAACCGTCGCCATCGCCCCTTGTACCATCGGCCGGACGGTCAGGTCCACGAACCGGTCGATATCCTCGCTGCGGCTGAGGTCGATGTCGAACTGGCCGGCGCCGATCGTTCGCGCCAGACCGATGCACAGAGCGAAACAGCTATAGGCGAGCGGGCAGTTGCGATGCGCCGCGGCGGTATCGCTGAGGTCGAACCCGCCCTCGCCATAGATCAATTCGGCCATGCCGACGAACGCGCGCAGCGAGGCGGCGCGAAACCCCGGGTGGATCGTGCCCCGATCGGTGCGCCCGAACATGACACGGACCAGCTCGGGCTGGGCGACGCCGAAGCGGACGTAAATCTGGGCGTGGCTGATCAGCCGGTCGACCTTCGTATCCTTGGTCGCGGCCGCGGCCTGCAACACGACCTCGAGCCGATCGAACGCCTCGCGCGCGATGTCGAGCACGAGGAAGTCGATGCTGGGATAATGGTTGTAGAAATTGCCGGGCGTCACGCCGAGTTCGCGCGACAGGCGGCGCACCGTGACATGTTCCAGCGTTTCGGTGGCGAGGATATGTTCGGCGACCTTGCGCAGATCCTCGACGACGTTGCCCCGATGATAATTGGCGCGGGGCGCCGCCGGATCGGGTGCATTCTTCGAAGCCGCCATGCTGCCGGCTCTAGCCGTGGTGCGATACCCTGACAACCGACGTCGCCGGGCCCGGCGCTCGGGCAGCCATGGCACCGGTGGCGCTCCCCCGGCGAGCGAGGGATCGTGCCGTCACATCCGGTTGGTCCGCAACGGAGCCTGTGGGGTGAGATCGGGATCGGCGGTCGGACGGCCGAGCAGATAGCCCTGTACCTTGTCGACGCCCAGCACGCGCAGGATATCCAGCTGTGCCTGCGTCTCCACCTGTTCCACCACGATCGGCGTGCCGACCGCACGACACAGCTCGACGACGCCGATGAGCAACTGGCCGGCGAGCGGACATTCGGCGATCGACTGAACGAGGCCGCCGTCGATCTTGATCAGGTCGAACCGGATATGTTTGAGGTATCCGATCGAGGCAAAGCCGGCGCCAAAATCATCCAGCGCCACGCGGACGCCGAGCGCCTGCAATTCGGCGATGGTCCGTCGCGCCACCTCCAGGTCCCGCAGCAGCGCGGTTTCGGTGATTTCGACGATCAGGCGATTGAGTGGGAAGCCGTGGCGTTCGCAGGCGGCGGCGACCATGGCGCACAGATGCGGCCCGACCTCGCCCGCGGTGACGTTGAACGACAGCGCGAGGTGCGACGGCCATTGCGTTGCCTTGGCGAGCGCGCGGGCGAAGAGATGGTCGGTGAAATGCGTCGCGACGCGTGCCCGGTCCGCGACCGCGAACAGTTCGTCCGGCGGCACGTTGCCCAGGTGCGGATGCTGCCAGCGCATCAGCACCTCGAACGCGACGACCTCGCCGCTGCCGGTGCGGACGATGGGCTGGAAATGCACGTCGAGCTGCGCGAGCGCGGCCGGATCCTGATAGGCGGTTTCGATGATGCGGCGCCGATCGCTTTGCTGCTGCAAACCATCGTGGAAGACATAGGGCTGCGCCTGCTTCAGCGCCTTGCTCTCGTAGAGCGCGAGATCGGCGCGATGCATCAGGTCGATCGGATCGCCGGGCCAGACATCACCCGTCGACAGGCCGATCGATCCGCGCGGCTGGATCACGTCGTCGCCGATCGTGATCGGCTGGTCGAAGATCGCCGCGATGCGCCGCGCCGCCTCTGCAACCTCGGCCGCGTCGGCGGTGGGCAGCAGCACGGCGAACTCGTCACCGCCCAGCCGCGCGCACAGCGCCTGGGGCGGCACATGCTGCGCCAGGCGATCCGACACGCGTCGTAGCAGGACGTCGCCGACGCCATGGCCCAGTCGGTCGTTGACCGCCTTGAACCCGTCGAGGTCCATCAGCACGACGGTGGTGTCCAGCCGTTCGCCGGCTGGCCGCTGTGCTTCGTCCAGCCGGGCGAGGAAGGCGCGGCGGTTGGCGAGGCCGGTCAGCTGGTCGTTGAAGGCGAGGTGGGCGACTTCGCGTTCGCGCTCGATTGTCGTGGCGTGCGCCTGCACGATGTCGTGGAATTGCTGGTGCTGGCGCTGCATCCAGGCGAATAGCAGTACGGCGATGACCGAGAGGTTCGCCGCCGCCGCCATCAGCGCCGGATTGCCCGTCGCGATCATCGCGAACACCATGGGGACTGTTCCCGACCAGATCACGGCGTAAGCGGCGCGGGGCAGCGAGACCATGCAGACCGCGCAGGCGATCGTCGACAGCGCTGCAAAGAACGGGATGAAGGCGGCGACATCCGCGCTGCGGGTATAGAGCACCCAGGCGCTCCACGCAGACAGGCTCAGGCCGAACAGCAAAGAGGTGCGGACCGTCGAGGCGAACATCCGCCGTGCCGCCGCCGCACCAGCATAATGGACGCGCCGCCATTTCAGGATGCGGACCACGCTGGAGCATGCCAGGACGCACGAGGGCAGATAGGTGACGAGCGCGGCGCGCGCGGACGAGGTAATGAAGGTCAGGAAGGTGACGTTGATCAGCAGGATCAGGTGCAGGCTCGGCACCTGATGACGCAGCGCCCGGAACTGCGCCGCGGCGAGCATTTCGTCCAGTTCGCTATCGACGGGATCATGGGCGTGTGGGGACGACGGTACGGTGCCAAGCCGTTGGACGCCTTTCAGGGACGCCATGACTCGCGACAACCGCGCTCGCACGGCCCGCGTCACGGGCGATGCGGGGGGCGAGGGCAGGGGCGCGATTGTAGCCATAACCGACTGATTAGCGACTAAAAGTGAATCCCGTCCTTCGGTGGGCGGAGCCGCGGCATTATTTGTTGAAGAGGGGGGCTGCGGCGACCGTTGCCGTGTCGAGGGGGGAGGAGCGATCATCCCTGCGGAGTGCGGCGGTCGATCAAACCCGCGCGCGGAACGGCGTGAAGTCCGTGCTCCGATCGAACACATCGACGCCTTCGGCCCGTTTCAGCGCGCCCACGACGACATAGGTCAGCGGCGTCAGCACGACCTCCCACGCCACCTTCAGCGCCCATTGCGTGAACAGTACGGTGATGACCAGCTGCGGGGTGAAACCTTCGGCGCCCAAGAAGGCGACGGGATAGAAGATCAGGCTGTCGACGCCTTCGCCCAGGATGGTCGAGCCGATCGTGCGGGTCCACAGATGCTTGCCGCCGGTCCACACCTTCATGCGCGCCATGACATAGCTGTTGACGAACTCGCCCGCCCAGAAGGCGAGAACGCTCGCCAGCACGATCCGCGGCACCTGGCCGAAGATGACGGCATAGGCCGCCTGATTGCCCCAGGACGGCGCCGGGGGCAGGGCGACGACCACCCAGCTCATGAACGCCATGAACACGACGGCCGCGGTGCCCGCCCAGATCACGCGGCGTGCGCGGGCATAGCCGTAGACTTCGGTCAGCACGTCGCCGATTACGTAGCTGACCGGAAAGAACAGGATGCCGGCGCCGAACGGCCATGGCCCGATGCCGGGCAGCGTCACCTGCGCGACCTTGCCCGCGCCGATGACGTTCGACAGCAACAGGATCGCGACGAACGCCGCCATCACGAAATCATAATAGCGAAACGCCTGCCCCGGCAGCGCGCTCGCATCGACCGCCCGTTCGTGCCCCGTATCCATGGCGGCGCACTCTATGGCTTTTCCCGGCCCACGCAACGCGCTACCGGGGCTGCCTTGCGCGCCCGTAGTTCAACTGGATAGAGCACGAGCCTTCTAAGCTTGGAGTTGCAGGTTCGAATCCTGCCGGGCGCGCCATTTCCGTACAGAATTCCGAACCGGCAAGGCCGGTTTTCCGCCCGCAGTGGCGTCGACCAATCCACCCCAAAATGCTTGCGGTATGATATCACATATCATAGCGTGTTTCGATCTGGGGGGAAGGCGCGTTGACGAGACGAACTGTTGCGGTGGGGATTGGTATTGCCCTGTCGATGCTGCCGGGCAGCGCACTGGCGCGAATGGCGGACGATCAGACGACCAATGCGGACGACATCGTCGTGACGGCGACGCGGACCGAAAAATCGCTCCTCGACGTACCGGCGGCGATCACCGTGATCGACAATGATGACCTGCGCCGCCGCGGCCTGACGATCGGAAGCGATGAGTTTCGCGGCATTCCCGGCATCTTCTTTCGCCGGACCGACGGGGATGCCGAGGATACGTTGCAATTCTCGTTCCGCGGGGTGACCGGCAGCGCAGGCGGGGATACCTTCCTGGCGCTGATCGATGGCATACCGTTCGTCGGTCCCGACGAGCAGGTGCTGCTCGACCAGCTGCCCTATGGGGCGATCAGCCGTACCGAGGTCGTGCGCGGACCGGTATCCGCGCTGTACGGGCGCGGGGCGACCGCCGGCGCGGTCAATTACATCACGCGCAGCCCGGGTTTCGACGGCACGACCGCGTCGCTGACGGCGGGCACGTACGACTATGTTCGCGGCGAAGCGACCCTCGAGCGGACGATGTTCGGCGATGGGGGGGGAATGCTCCTCTCCGGCTTCTACGAGGACGACGGCGGCTGGCGGGCACACTCCCATCGCAAGGTGCTGAACCTGTTCGGCAAGGTCGTCGTGCCGATCGGCGCGGACACCACGCTGACCGCCTATGGCAATTATTTCGATCGACAGGTCGAGGTGCCGAGCAACATTCCCCTGCTGAGCGACGGGAGCCGTGCCAGCGTTGCAGGCGGTCGTCGCGGTTACATCGGTTACCTGCCCAACGACCTGGATACCAAGGGCGGGATCGGCGCTCTGAAGCTGAGGCATAGCTTCGGAAGCAATGTCGAGCTGGTGCTGACCGGGCAGCATCGTCGGTTCGACCGGTCCAACAGCTTCAATTTTTACCTCAGTGGCAGCGTCGATCCGCAGGCCAAGACCTACGCGGTCAACGGCTTTGCGCGGCAGGACGAGAGCAGCGTCTGGATCGGCAATGCGCAGCTGACGGCGCGCCTGGGCGCCCACACGATCGTGGCCGGTGGCAATGTCGAGCGTGCCCGGATGGACGAACGCGACTTCTGGTCCGGCGAATATGGCTTCACGCCGCAGTGCGGGTTCCGCTTCTTCCAGATCGACATCAATTACGCGACCGGCGCCGTGCTGAACGCCGATGCACCGTGTTTCCAGCGCCATTTCCTGCTTACCGACGGAACGGTGCGAAACCGGTTCTGGGGGGCCTATCTTCAGGACGAATGGGCCGCGACCGACCGGCTGACCGTGACCCTCGGCCTGCGCTACGACGACTTCCGGCGGCGCGCGGTCTTCCGTCCCATCGAAGCAGCCTTCAATCCGGGAGGGCGGCTGTCTGCGTCGGAGAACGCCTTTTCGCCCAAGGCGAGCGTCGCCTATCGACTGGGCGAGCGCGATGCCGGAACACGCGGCATGGTCTATGCCTCCTATGGGCGGGGCTTCAACTCCAACTTCGGGCCGCTCTTCTACTTCGATCCGGCGTTATATCAGCTCGATCTCAAGCCGATGACGATCGACAGCTACGAGGTCGGCTACAAGGGCAGGACGGGCTCCGGCATCCTGGCTTGGGAAGCGGCGCTGTTCCGCTATGACCAGCGCAACCGGCTCGTCACGACCACGAACCCCGACGCAAACGGTCCATCGACCCTCCTGACGACCGGGCAGCGCTATCGTAGCCAGGGGATCGAGCTGTCCGCCGTCGTGCGGCCGGACCGCGGCACCAGCATTTCCGCCAATTATTCGTATGTGGATGCGGTCTGGCGGGAATATCGGGTGCCCGGTGCGACCAGCGAGGTCGACCTGACGGGGAAGCGTCCGGCGGGCGTTCCGACCCATATCGTCAACGTCAGCGCACAGCGGCGTTTCGCGTCATGGCTGAATGGTCGCGCCGACCTTTACGTTTATGGCGATTACCCGATCACCGGAGACAATCGCGTCGCGAATGGCGGCTACGCACTGCTCAATCTCAGCGCGACGATCGCCTTGCCGACGCGGCTGCCGCTGGAACTGGATCTGGCGGTGACGAACGTCGTGGATCGCGAGATTGACTCCTATTTCGGGACGGACACGCAGCCGACCTTCGCGACCCCATCCACCCCGCGGCAGGTCCGGGCAACCGTAAGGGCGAGCTTCTGATGCGTTGGTTGTTTACGTTGCTGATCGCTCTGCTTGCGGGTTGCGGCAAGCAAGCGACCGAGACACCGGCCGTCGGTCGTCCGATCCCGATCCCCCACACCCGCACGTTCAGCGTGGTCGAGCGGAACGGGTATCGGATCGTCGATCTGCACGCCAATATCGTCACCTGGGGCGGCGCCGCGAATGGCCCGGAGCAGCGGGTGCGCGTCGTGCTGGTGCCGCGAAGCATCAAGGCGCCCGCGCTGACCGGCGATCTTGCCGGTGCGGTCATGGTGCGCACGCCGGTGAAGCGTATCGCCGTCAATTACGGGGGCAGCGAGGCGCTGCTGACGGCGATCGGCGCGGCGGATCGACTGGTCGCGGTGGGCGGCACGAAGTCGTACGACGATACCATCCGCGAGCGGGTGAAGAAGGGGGAAATCGGCCAGATCGGCTATGGGTGGCACTCGCCTCCCAACCTTGATGTGCTGCTCGCGGCCAAGCCCGATGTCTTCCTCATGACGATCGGCGATCCGGCCCATGCGGACGCCATGCGTCGCGCGATCGCGATGGGCATACCCGTCATGCCCGTCTTCATGGCGAACGAGTCGGACTATCTGGGTCCCGTGCAATATGCGCGACTGTTCGGCATGCTGACCGGCCGCGAGCGGCAGGGCGAGCGGTTCGTCGCCATGGTCGAGAGTGGCGTCGATCAGGTCAAGCGGGCCGTCGCCGCCTTGCCCCGGCGCAGCGTGCTGTCCGCGTGGTGGATGAACGGCGACACATGGATGGTGACCGTTCGCGGCGCCGCCAATCGCCTGTTGGAAGATGCCGGTGGCATCAACGTCATGCGCCGACCCGACGACCCGCGCCTGGACGATACGATGCAAATGCCATCCGAAACGGTGCTGACGGACGGTGGCAAGGCCGACTGCTGGCTGTGGCGCGATCCGATTTCGAAGCGGTTCGGAGACCAACGGTTCCTCGCGCATATGCGCGCCTGGCGGGACGGATGCGTGTTCGCCGCGGATGGCGGGGAAAAGCCGGGGGTGGATGCGTTCGACCTCTTCGAGCGGGGCGCGATTCGACCTGACCTGCTGCTCCGCGATTACGCGCGGATGCTGCACCCCGAACTGCGCAGTTGGCCCGCGACGTGGGTGCGGCAGGACCAGCGGGCAGGGGGCGGCGCGGGGGTCGGTCATGGATCGTAGCCTGGCGGGCGCCGGTGCGCTGTTCGTCGCGATCCTCGTCCTTGCCGCGGCGTCGCTCTGCTATGGCCAGGTCATCCTCTCGCCGCTGGACGTCGTTGGCGCGATGACGGGATCCGGGGATCCCACCCTGTCCGAGATCGTCTGGGCGATCCGCCTGCCCCGCGTGCTCACCGCGGTCGTCGCGGGCGGCGCGCTGGGGGTCGCGGGTACGTTGATGCAGGCGCTGTTCCGCAATCCGATGGCGGACGCCTGGTCGCTGGGGCTTGTCGCGGGCGGACAGCTGGGCGTTGGCCTTGCCGTCGCAGGCGCGGCGTTCGCCGGCCCGACCGTCCTCCTCTTCCTGACGTCCTTTGCTGGATTGAGCCTTACGCTTGGCGCCGTGATCGGTGTCGCGGCCACCGCCGCCGCGATGGCCGCGCTGGCGCGCCGGGTCGGCAACATCACGCTCCTCGTCGTCGGTCTGATGCTCGGCTTCACCGCACAGGGACTGGTGAGCGTCATCCTACACTTCGCGAGCCGCGTCGGGGGACGCGTGTTCTCGGGTTGGGATGACGGCACCTTCTCGGCGGCGACCACCGCCGACCTGCCATGGCTGGTGATGCCGGTCGCGTGCGGACTGGCGTTAGCGGTCGCGAACGCGAAGGGACTGACGGCATTGCTGCTGGGCGAAACCTATGCCGCGAGCCTCGGCACCAACGTGCCGCGCCTGCGCCGATCGATCCTGGCCGCGACGGTCCTGCTCGCAGCACCGGTGACAGCCTTGTGCGGCCCGGTCACCTTCGTGGGGCTCATCGTCCCGCACCTCGCCCGCCGGCTGGCGCGCACCGCGCGTATCCTGCCGCTGATACCCCTGGCGGGACTTGCCGGCGCGCTGCTGGCGCTCGGCGCCGACTTCATCGTGCATCTGCCTTGGGAACAGCATTTCCTGCACCTCAATGCGGTGCTGGCGCTGGTGGGCGCGCCGGTGGTGATCGCGCTTCTCGTGTTCGCCCCGGCCATGCGGAGCAGCGACTGATGCTGTATCTGGATAAGCTGAGCGTCGGGTACGTCGGCCCGCGCGGCACCGTGCTTGCCGATCTTACTTTGGAGGCGCCGGCCGGCAGCTTCGTCTGCGTGCTCGGCCGCAACGGTGCCGGCAAGTCGACGCTGATGCGGACGATCGCCGGCCTACAGGCTGCGAGGGGCGGTCGCGCACTGCTCGGCAACGAGGATATTGCCGCGATGCGGCCGCAAACCCGCGCGCGGGCGATCGCGGTGGTCCTGACCGAGCGCGTGTCGAGCCCGGGGCTGACCGTTACCGACGTCGTATCGATGGGACGCCAGCCGTTCACCGGCTGGCAGGGGCGGCTGTCAGCGGAGGACGATGCGCGGGTGGTCGAGGCGCTTGAACAGGCGGGTGCCACGTCCTTCGCCGCTCGCCCCTTCGACGGCCTGTCCGATGGCGAGCGACAGCGGGTCATGATTGCACGCGCCATCGCGCAGGCGCCACGGCTCATGGTGCTCGATGAGATCACCGCCTTTCTCGACCTGCCCGGGCGGGTCGAGGCGATGGCGCTGCTGCGCGCGCATGCACGCGCCACCGGCACAACGGTGTTGTTGTCCAGTCACGATCTGGACCTGTCGTTGCAGCTCGCCGACGCCGTATGGCTGCTCGACGGCACGGGAGGACTGGTCGTCGGACCGGCCGCCGATCTCATCGCGGCGGGCCATGTCGGACGAGCGTTCGACACGGACGCCGTTCGCTTTTCGCCCGAGCGCGGACGGTTCGAGCTGATCGGATGACCGCACTTTCCGTCGGTTGGTGGTTGCTTGCCCAAGCCACGGCGCCGCAAGAGGCCACGCCGCCGCCTGCGGCGCCGCAGCCCTCCGCCCAGGTCACGCCGTCAGCCCCGACGGTGCCGCAGGGCCGCGCGGACGAGAATGCCGTGCGACAGGCGCAGGATGCGTTCGGGACCACCATCGGTCGCGAGACGATCGGCATCTACAACAGCGGCAGCGTGCGCGGCTTCTCGCCCATCGCTGCCGGCAATGCGCGGATCGACGGACTCTACTTCGATGCGACCGCTGCGCCCAACGAGCGCATCCGCCGGTCCACCAGCATCAAGGTGGGATTGTCCGCCCAGGGATACCTCTTTCCCGCGCCGACCGGCGTCGTGGACTACGCGTTGCGCCGCCCGGGCAACGAGGCGCTGCTGTCGACCACCGTCGGTCTCAACAATCTGGGCGACAAGAGCCTGGAGTTCGACGCAGAGCTGCCGCTTGCCGGTGATGCCTTGTCGCTCGGTGCCGGGCTTGGCCTGTACGACCACGTCTTCAACAACGGGGCGACCAGCCGGCAGCATGTCGAAGGCCTGACCCTGCGGTGGCGACCGCGCCCGGGTATCGAACTGCTTCCCTTCTGGGGACGGTCCGACATCGACGACAGCAAGATCGGTCCGCTTCTGACGACGGCCGGCCCTTACCTGCCGCCACCGATCCGGCGTGGCGTGTTCTACGGCCCCGCCTGGGCGGTATATTCCGGCCCGTCAGAGACGGCGGGGCTCACCGGCAGCGCGGCGTTCGCGGGCGGGTGGAAGATCGAAGCCGGCGTATTCCGAGCGCTGTCCGCAAGCCGGGCGGACATTTTCACCTTTCTCGACCAGATTACGCCTGACGGCCGCGCCCGCTACATCGCCTTTTCGGACCCGCCCTATCGCCGGGTTTCGGTGTCGGGCGAAGTGCGGGTGACGCGCACGATCGCCGATGGCCCCCGTGTCCACAATATCAGCGTGTCGGCCCGCGGTCGCGCTCGCGACGAGCGCGTCGGCGGCTCCGCCTTCCTCGATTTCGGCGATGTGCGGCTGGGTGATCCGCTGGACTTCGCCAAGCCATCGATCGCTTATGGTGCCTACAGCCGGGATCGGGTGCGGCAGTGGTTCGGCGGCATCGCTTATACCGGGCGGTGGCGCGGCGTCGGCGAGGTGAGCGCCGGCCTGTCGAGGACGGACTACGCCAAGCGTTTTCAACGCCCCAACCAGCCCGCGCTCCAGACGCGGGACCGGCCCTGGCTCTTCAACGTGGCCGGCGCGATGTACGCCGGTGAGCGCGTCGCTTTCTACGCCGGCTATACGAGGGGGCTGGAGGAGGCCGGTCTGCCGCCGCAGAACGCCACCAACCGCAACCAGCCTCTGCCCGGCATCCTGACCAGCCAGCGCGATGCAGGTGTGCGCTGGACCATCGCGGGTGACGTGAAGCTGGTGGCCGGCGTGTTCGACGTGCGCAAACCCTATCTCAGTCTCGATCCGACGGAGTTGTTCACGCGGCTCGGCGACATACGGAATCGAGGGATCGAGGCGTCGCTTTCCGGCACGCCCGTTCACGGGCTCAGCGTGGCGCTGGGTGGTGTCTTCCTCGATCCGCAGGTGACGGGCGAAGCGAGACGATCGGGGCAGACCGGCAAGCGCCCGGTCGGCGTGCCGCTGCGCTCCGTCGATCTCAATCTCGACTGGCGCCTGCCCGGCTTCGAGGCGCTGTCCCTCGATGGGGCCGTTACGCATCAGGGCCGTGTCGCGTCCACGGTGAACAATGACCTGTTCATTCCTGCGCGCACGCTGGTGGACATCGGCAGCCGCTATCGCTTCGCGATCGGCAAGAATCGCGCGACGCTACGGGTGTCGGTCAGCAATGTCTTCAACGTCTATGCGTGGGATTATTATGGCCCGTCGACCTTCGACTACGTCCCGCAGAGGATGGCTACCGCCTATATCGCTGTCGACTTCTGAGGTGCGGGGCATGACGATACGGTATCGATCCTTTGCGCTTGGCATGGTCGCGGGCATCGGCGTTTCCTTCTGCCTCGGCGCGGCAGTGCCGCAGTCGCCGCCGGAACCGTTGCGCCCGGTTGAGGTGACGCTGCATCGCTTCGATCGTAAGCCGGGAAGCGAAGCCACCTTCCGCGAGTGGATCGACTATCTGCGCAGTCATCACCGCGAGGCGGTGGCGACGCTGGGGCGGGAGCGGACCTATTTCGAGGCGATGTTCATCGCGCCGGACGAGCCGCGCCGTCTGTATTGGCTGGAGGTGAAAGGGGCCGGTGGCAAGCCGGTCGAGAGCTCCAATCATGAGCTCGATCGCCGTCACATTGCCTATATGGACGCTGTGCTCATCAAGGGGCCGCATGCGCGGTTGCAGACCGAGAACGTGCTGGTGCCTGACTTCATCGTCCGCGCGGTTGCGGCCGAGCAGCGCGAAGAGCGATGATGCGGAGCGTTACCGGCGGAGTTGAATAGAGGCGGGCACCGATCCCGTTCGCTCTCGATCCCTGATTGAAGCGGCGTACGCGCGCAGACGTCCGCCGATGTCGTCCATCGTCGCCGACCGACACGATCCTCCGCATGATGCGCCGTGCGTGCCCGATTGCGTGTTGCGCCGAACCGGCGGCGCACCGCTCGATGCGGCCCTCATCTGCAGCGGTGCCAGCAAAAAACCCGCCGACGCTCCGGCCATCCGCATTGCGGCTTGACATAGATCAACACATGAACATATTAGGATGTGTTCATGTGTTGAAGGATGTATGACAGCGGACGAGAGCACACAGCTAGCCGAATTATTCCGACTGTTGGGCGAACCGAACCGGCTGCGGCTGGTCGCGGCTTGCCTCGACGGGCCGCGTACGGTCGGCGATCTGACGGCAGAGGTCGGCATCAGTCAGAGCCTGGTGTCGCAGCATCTTCGGCTGCTGCGCGCAGGGCGATTGCTGAAGCAGGAGCGTAGCGGGCGGAATGTCTTCTACGATCTGCCCGACTGCCACGTGCGCACCATGCTCACCAACATGATGGACCACGTATTGGAACCCGAAGACCACATTCACGAGGAATAGGATCATGAGCGTCAACGTCGACATGGTGAAGTGCGCCTGCACGGACTGCGTTTGCATCGTCAGCCCGGAGGGCGCCGTGCAGGCCGAAGGCCGCGCCTATTGCAGCGACAATTGCGCCAACCACCACGCGCAGTCGGCCGGCTGCGACCACGCCGGTTGCCCCTGCCACGGCTGATGGGGAGAGGGGGCGGGTGGCCGCCCCCTTGACCTCTTCCTGCGGTGATCGGCGCAGGCTTGGGACCAGCGTTAGAGTCCCAAAAATTCGATCATTCAAGGAAACAGTCCGCAATCCGGACGGCTGACGAGCGTCGCGCTCACAGGACGACGCTGCTCGTGTGCATTTGGGCGGTGGTGAGTGCGTACCGTAATTACGCGCCGATCGTTTCCAGCACGCCTTCGAACAGGCGGCGGCCGTCGGTGCCGCCGTGCGCCGATTCAATCTTGCGTTCGGGGTGGGGCATCATGCCGAGCACGTTACCGGCGGCGTTGAGGATGCCGGCGATGTTGCGCGCGGAGCCGTTGACGGCCTCGCCATAGCGGAAGGCGACGCGGCCTTCGCCTTCGAGGCGGTCGAGCGTGTCGGCGTCGGCGAAGTAATTGCCATCGTGATGCGCGACGGGCACGCGGATCGTCTCGCCGGCGTCATAACGGCTGGTGAAGGCCGATTGCGCATTCTCAACGGTCAATGCGACATCGCGGCAGACGAAGTTGAGGCCGGCGTTCCGCATCAGCGCGCCGGGCAGCAGGCCGGCTTCGGTCAGAACCTGAAAGCCGTTGCACACGCCGAGCACGGGCAGGCCCTTGCCCGCCTGTTCGACGACAGCCTGCATGATCGGCGACCGTGCGGCGATCGCGCCCGAGCGAAGATAATCGCCGTACGAAAAACCGCCGGGCACAGCGACCAGGCCGACGCCGTCGGGCAGTGCCGTGTCGGCGTGCCAGACCATCGCGGGCTTGGTGCCGGTCACCGCCTCCAGCGCGACGGCGAGGTCGCGGTCGCAGTTCGATCCCGGAAAGACGATGACGGCGGTCTTCATCTCAAACGCGCTCCACCCGGAAGTTCTCGATCACGGTGTTGGCGAGCAGCTGGCGACACATGCCGTCGATCGCCTCGTCGGTCGTCGCATCGGCGACTTCGAGTTCGAACATCTTGCCGGCGCGGACGTCCTCGACACCCTCGAAGCCGAGGCTGCCCAGAGCGTGATGGATGGCGCGGCCCTGCGGATCGAGAACACCGGGCTTGAGGGTCACGAAAATGCGGAGTTTCATCGGTTACTTGCCCCGGCGCTTGCGGTGGGAATCGAGGTCGAGCACGGCGCTGTCTTCGCCTTCGGGCATCAGGCCCAGACGACGCGCGACCTCCTGATAGGCCTCGGCCTCGCCGCCCAGGTCGCGGCGGAAGCGATCCTTGTCGAGCTTTTCGTTCGATTCCATGTCCCACAGGCGGCAACCATCGGGGCTGATCTCGTCCGCCAGGATGATGCGGCCGTAGTCATTGTCCCAGATGCGGCCGAATTCGAGCTTGAAGTCGACCAGGCGGATGCCGATCCCGGCGAACAGGCCGGTCAGGAAGTCGTTCACCCGGATCGCGAGATCGGCGATGTCGTGCATCTCGTCCTGGCTGGCCCAGCCGAAGGCGGCGATGTGTTCGTCGGAGATCATCGGATCGCCGAGCGCATCGTCCTTGTAATAATATTCGATGATCGTGCGGGGCAGCTTGGTGCCCTCTTCGATCCCGAGGCGCTTCGACAGCGAGCCCGCGGCTACGTTGCGCACCACGACCTCGATCGGGACGATCTCGACCTGACGGATCAGCTGCTCGCGCATGTTGAGGCGGCGGATGAAGTGCGTCGGCACGCCGATCGCGTCGAGCAGCGTGAAGACATGCTCGGAAATGCGGTTGTTGAGCACGCCCTTGCCGCTGATCGTGCCCTTTTTCTGGGCGTTGAACGCGGTCGCATCGTCCTTGAAATACTGGATCAGCGTGCCGGGCTCGGGGCCCTCGTACAGGATCTTGGCCTTGCCCTCGTAGATCTGGCGGCGGCGAGCCATGCGCGACTTCCCCTGAAAGTAGGCAGCCCCGGCGGCGCGGGTGAGCCGCGCGCCGGGGCCGGAATGGGCGGGCCTATAGGGGAAGGGGGCGGGAGGTGCAATCGTGGAGGGGACGCCTCAGTCGTCCGCCTGCCGCCGCCAGCGCGCGACGGGCCTGCGCATCCGCCGCCACAGCAGCAGGCCGATGACGAAGACGATCGCCGGTGGTCCGAAGATCGCAACGATTCCGAGCAACACGGCGAGCGTGACCTGACCCGACGCGACCATCGTGTCGAGGGCACTGGTAAGCGGCGCGCTGGTGTCGAAGCCGCGGACGGCATCACCCGATTCATAGTCGAAGGTCATGGGCGTGCGGGCGAGGCTGGCGCGATTGTCCGCAGCGGTCGCGGCGGCATCGCGCGCGGCGGTCGCCGCGGCGGCGCGCTGGCGTTGCAGCTCGGCGCGTTCTTCCGCGCTGGCGCCGCTGCGGGCCAGTGCCGCATCCGCGCGGGCGACCGCCGCGGCGGCTTCGGCCTGGGTGCCGCCGGCGCGTTCGATCGCTTCGGCGGCGTCGGTGCCGGTAATCTCGGCGCTGACGAGCGTACCCTTCGCGTCCTGTACGATGTCGATGCCACGCTTGCCGAAGGCACGGGCGATCGCAGGGTCGAGTTTGAAGCGAAGGCTGCCGCGAATGTCGTTCTCGCCGACGACGCGATAGTCCATGCCGGTGATGCGGCAGCGTGCGATCCCCAGCTTTTCACAGGTGCTGGCATGCGCTTCCTGCACGGCGGCAATGGCGCGGGGCGGCAAACGGAAACCGTAGCGATAATTGAATGCGACACCCGGCGCTGCGGTGACGGCAATGCCGGGGGCACCCGCGGTGTCGGACGCGGCGGGAGCGTCAGTGCCGTCCGGGGCCTTGCTGCACCCCGCGAGCATGGCGATGGCGATACACACGGCTGTACCAGATGCGCGCATAGCGGCGATCCTCCCCCTCTGATGCGATACACCATCTGCCTGGTAGGATTTGCCGTCAAGATGGTCATGACATCGGCCCCATCATCGCCTAAGCGCCGCCGATGTTGCCGCAGCGCGTCCGCTTCCGATCATTGTATGTCGTGACGGCCTGTGCGTGCCTGGCCGCCGCCAGTCCCGCGGCCGCGCAGCAGCAGGATGGACAGCTGTGGACGCAGGTGAACACGAACGTGCCGCTGACCGACGATCTGCGCGTGACGCTGGAGCAGATTGCCCGGTTCAGCGATCGTCAGGTTGGATTTTATCAGACCGAATTCGGGGCGCTGCTGGGGCTGAAAGTGACGAAGCAGCTCGAACTCGGCTTCGGATACCGCAAGGTGGGGGCGCATAACGGCAACACCGGCGCGAACGAGGATCGCATCCGTCAGCAGGTGGTGGGCACGTTCGGGCCGGTGGTGACGCGGTTCCGGGTCGACGAACGCTTCAACCCGCGCGGGCCCGGCGTCGGCATCCGCATCCGGCCGCTGGTGCGCTACAATCACAAGCTGCGCCTCAAGGGCTGGGCGCTGTTCGTCAGCCACGAAAGCTTCTACCTGCCCAATTCCACCGGCTGGGGACAGCGCAGCGGGTATGAACGCATGCGCAATATCGCCGGCGTCGTGGTGCCGATCGGCAAGCGGATGAGTATGGACGTCGGCTATCTCAACCAGTTTCGCCCCGGACGCACCAACGCGCCGGCGCAGATGGACCATGCGCTGACGATGCAACTGACGATCAATCTGCGCGGCTTCGCCTTTCCGAACGTCAACGACTGATGACGCTGGTGCGCAGCGTGTCGTCCTGGGTGCGGCGGCGGGCGCGCGCGAGCGAGGCGGTGCTGATCGGGCTGGCGGTCGTGGTCGGTGGCGTCGCCGGGCTGCTCAGCGTCGTGCAGGGCGCAATCGCGCGGACGTTGCAGCATTGGCTGTTCGCGCTGCCGAACGGCGGTCGGCTGAGCGCGGCGGATCATCTGGCGCCGCTCGCGCTGCTGGCGCTGCCGCTGGGCGGCCTAGCGCTCGTCGGCTTTTCCTGGATGACGCGCGCGCGCAACCGGCGGATGATCGACGCGGTCGAGGCGAATGCGCTGCATGGCGGGCGGATGTCGTTGACCGATAGCCTGGTCATCTCGGGACAGACGATCCTGTCCAACGGCTTCGGCGCCTCGGTGGGACTGGAGGCGGCCTATGCGCAACTGGGCGCGGTGATGGCATCGATCGCGGGCATGCGGCTGCGGTTGCGGCGTGGCGACCTGCGCGTGCTGGTGGGTGCGGGGACGGGCGCCGCGATCGCCGGCGCGTTCGGGGCACCGCTGGCGGGCGCCTTCTATGCGTTCGAGATCGTGATCGGCGCCTATACCCCCGCCGCCATTGCGCCGGTCGCGGCGGCCTCGCTGTCGGGCGTGCTCGTGGCGCAGGCGTTCGGCGCGCAACCCTATCTGGTCAGCGCCAGCGCGGGCGAGGCGGTGGCGACGCATCATTACCTGATCTACGCCGGGCTGGGCGCGATCGCCGCGCTGGTCGGCGTCGCGCTGATGCGCAGCGTCGCCGAGATGGAGGCGCTGACCCGGCGGTTGCCGATCCCGTCGGCGTGGCGGCCGGTGCTGGGCGGCGTGCTGCTGATCCCGCTCGCGCTGCTGACGCCGCAGGTGCTGTCGGCAGGGCATGGCGCGCTCCACCTCGACCTGGAATATGGTTTGCCGCTGACCTTCATCGCGGCGGTGTTCGTGATGAAATGCGCAGGCTCGATCGTGTCGCTGGGCTTCGGCTTTCGCGGCGGGTTGTTCTTCGCCTCGCTGTTCCTCGGCAGTCTGCTGGGGCATCTGTTTGCCGGGCTGCTGGCGCTCGCGGCGGGACAGGCGGTGGTCGATCCGCAGAATGCCGCGCTCGTCGGCATGGCGGCGCTCGCCGTCGCCGTGGTGGGCGGGCCGATGACGATGGCGATGCTGGTGCTGGAGGCAACGCATGACGTCCCGCTCGCCGCGGCGAGCCTGGCCGCGGTGCTCGTCGCCTCGACGATCGTGCGCGAGACGTTCGGCTATTCCTTCTCGACCTGGCGACTGCATTTGCGTGGCGAGACGATCAAGAGCGCGCGCGATGTCGGCTGGATGCGGACGCTGACCGCGGGGCGGATGATGCGCCGGGTAGAGCGGGCGACGCCGGCCGATATCAGCGTCGCCGAGTTCCGGCGGGCGTTTCCGCTTGGGTCGACCAGCCGCGTCGTGCTGGCCGATTCCGACGATCGCTACGCCGGGATCGTGCAGACCGCGCGCGCCTATGGCGAGGAGGCGGCGGTCGACGCACCCGTCGGGAGCCTCGCGATCCATCGCGACCTCGCCTTGCCACCCGACGCGGATATCAAGGCGGTGATGGCGGCGTTCGACGCGGCAGGCGCGGACGAGCTGGCGGTGGTGGGCGAGGAGGCGCGGGTGCTCGGCATCCTCTCCGAACCGTATGTGCGCCGCCGCTATGCCGAGGAGCTCGACAAGGCGCAGCGCGAGCTGTTTGGCGAGGACTGAACGGTTCAGGTCACCGCGTTGCGGATGGCATAAGCGGGATCGCGCCAGCTTTTGTCGGCGATGACCTGTCGGATCGTCTCGCCCGCCTGCCACACGTCCTCATGGCTGAGGTAGAGCGGGGTGAGGCCGAGGCGCAGGACGTCGGGCGCGCGGAAGTCGCCGATGACGCTGCGCGCGATCAGCGCCTGCGTCAGTTCGTAGGCGTGGGGCGCGCGGAAGCTGATGTGACTGCCGCGCTCTGCCGGGTGGGTGGGGCTGACGCATTCCAGGCCCGCGGTGGTGCCGGCGGCGTGGAGGATGTCGAACAGCGCGGCGCTCTTCGCGGCGACCGCCTGCTGGTCGATGTCCGCCCATAGGCTGAGCGCGGCCTCCAGGCTGGCCATGGCGAGGATCGAGGGCGTGCCGACCAGCCAGCGGCGCATCCCCTCGGCCGGGCGGTAGGCGTCCTGGAAGGCGAAGGGCTCGGCATGGCCCATCCAGCCGCTGACCGGGTTGGCGAGCGCGGCCTGCAGGCGCTCGGCGACGTAGAGGAAGGCCGGGGCGCCCGGACCGCCGTTGAGATATTTGTAGGTGCAGCCGACCGCGAGGTCGACATGCGCGGCGGTGACGTCGAGCGGGACAGCGCCGACGCTGTGGCTGAAGTCCCACAGCATGAGCGCGCCAGCGGCATGGGCGCGCGCGGTCCAGTCGGCGAGGTCGAAGCGATCGGCGGTCTTGTAATGGACGTGGGTGAGGAGGAGCAGCGCGGTATCGTCGTCGAGCGCGTCGGCAAGCTGGTCGCGCGCCACCACTTTTAGCTCCGCGCCGGGGACGCAGCCGACAGCGCCTTCGGCGATATGGAGGTCGGTGGGGAAGTTGCCGGCTTCGCTCACCACGGTGCGGCGCTTGGGATCGTGGCGCAGGGCGGCGACGATCGCCTTGAACAGGTGGGTGGAGGTGGTGTCGCCGACGATTACCTCGTGCGGGTGCGCACCAATCAGCGGGGCGATCAAACCGCCGAGGCGCTGCGGCGCGTCGATCCAGCCTTCGTTCCAGCTGCGGATCAGGCGTTCGCCCCATTGCCGCTGCACCGTGTCGGCGAGCGCGGGGGTGACGGCGCGGGGCAGAACCCCAAGCGAATTGCCGTCGAGGTAAATCACGCCCTCCGGCAGCGCGAAGGCGTCGCGGTAGCGGGCGAGCGGATCGGCGGCGTCGAGGGCGCGGGCCTGGTCTCGGGTCATGCGGGTTCCTTTGCGAGGGCGGCGAGGATGAGCGCGCGGGTGGCGGCCCAGGCGGCGGTGCCGGGGGCGATGAGCGCGACATGCCCGGTGTCGGGGATGGTATGGAGATCGACAGGATCGCCGGCGGCGTGCGCCTGCGCGACATAATCGGTGGCGAGGCGATAGGGGACGATCACGTCCTCGCGCCCGTTGACGAGGATCTGCCGCACGCCGATCGGCAGCAGCGGGGGGATGGACGTATCGGCGAAGGGTGTGGGCCGGTCACCGACCAGTTGCGCGATGACGTCCGTGCCGCAGCCGTTATCGGGGCTGGCGGCGACGGCTGCGAGGTCGGGCAGGCCGCCAAGGCTGACGACCTGTGCGATGGGCAGCGGATCGGCGGTGGCGAGCGGGCTGTCCGCGGGCAGGCGGTGCCGCGCGGCGAGCCAGAGCGCGAGGTGCCCGCCCGCCGAATGGCCGACCGCGATCATGCGGGTGAGGTCGAGCGCATGGGCCCGCGCCTCCTCGCGCAGCCGGTCGGCGGCGGCGGCGACGTCGCGGAACGTGCCGGGATAACCGCCGCCCTCGCGATCGACGCCGCGATAGTCGATGTTCCACACCGCGACGCCCGCCTCGCGCAGGTCGGCGGCGACCCAGTCCATCAGGCGGCGGTCGGCGATCTCCGTCTGCCAGCAGCCGCCATGGACCATCAGGACGACGGGATGTGGACCGTCCGCGGCGGGGCGCCACAGGTCGATCACCTGCAGCGAATCCGGGCCGTAAGGGATTGTCGCATCAGGCGTCTGGCGCGGGCGGTTGGTCAGGTCGGGCCAGGTGAGGGCGGCATCGTAGGAAGCTGGCATCGACCGGGCGCTACCGCATCGCCTGCCTTCGCGCCACCCGCCCTGCCGATCCGGTTGGATCGTGGGCCGTCCCCTGCTATCGTTCCCGATATGGCCACCGATTTTCAGGAACCGACGGTGGGCGTGCTCGACGCGCCCTTCGATACCGCGCTGTCGGACCGCTACCTCGTCTATGCGCTGTCGACGATCACCGCGCGCTCGCTGCCCGACGTGCGCGACGGCCTGAAGCCGGTGCATCGGCGGTTGCTGTGGGCGATGCGGCTGCTGAAGCTCGATCCCGCGCAAGGCTACAAGAAATGCGCGCGCGTCGTCGGCGACGTGATCGGTAAGTATCACCCGCACGGCGATCAGTCGGTCTATGACGCGATGGTCCGCCTCGCGCAGGACTTCGCGCTGCGGTATCCGTTGGTCGACGGGCAGGGCAATTTCGGGAACATCGACGGCGATAATGCCGCGGCGTATCGCTACACCGAGGCGCGGCTGACGCAGGTCGCGATCGACCTGATGGATGGGCTGGACGAGGACGCCGTCGCCTATCGCCCGACCTATAATGGCGAGGAGCAGGAGCCGGAGCTGTTCCCGGGCCTGTTCCCCAATCTGCTCGCCAATGGTGCAGCCGGGATCGCGGTCGGCATGGCGACGAGCATTCCGCCGCACAATGCCGCCGAGTTGCTGGATGCGGCGATGATGCTGGTCGACAAGCCCGATTGCCCCGACGCCGCGGTGCTCGACTATGTTAAGGGGCCGGACTTTCCGACCGGCGGCATCGTCGTCGATCCGGCGGCGGTGATCGCGGAAAGCTACGCCACGGGGCGCGGCAGTTTCCGTGTCCGGGCGCGCTGGGACATCGAGCGCGAAAAGGGCGGCGGCTGGCAGATCGTCGTCAGCCAAATCCCTTACGGCGTGCAGAAGGGCAAGCTGATCGAACAGATCGCCGGCCTGATCAACGACAAGAAATTCCCGATCCTGGCCGACGTGCGCGACGAATCGGATGCCGAGATCCGCGTCGTGCTCGAGCCGCGCAGCCGCACCGTCGACCCGCAGGTGCTGATGGATGGGCTGTTCCGCTTTTCGGACCTCGAAACGCGGATCAGCCTCAACCTCAACGTGCTCGACAAGGAGCGGACGCCGCGCGTCATGTCGCTGGGCGGGGCGCTGAAGGCGTGGGTGGAGCATCAGTTCGTCGTGCTCGACCGGCGCACGCGGCATCGCCTCGGCAAGATCGCCGACCGGATCGAGCTGCTCGATGGCTATCTGATCGCCTATCTCAATCTCGATCGGGTGATCGAGATCATCCGCACCGAGGACGAACCGAAACAGGTGATGATCGCGGAATTCAGCCTGACCGACCGGCAGGCCGAAGCGATCCTCAACATGCGGCTGCGCAGTTTGCGGCGGCTGGAGGAGTTCGAAATCCGCGGCGAGCGCGACAAGCTCGACAAGGAGCGGGCCGAGCTGGAAGGACTGCTCGCCGATCCCGCCAAGCAGAAGCGGCGGATGAAGCGCGACCTGAAGAAGATCCGCGATCGCTACGGGCCGGAGACTGCGCTGGGCGCGCGGCGGACGGGGATCGAGGAAGCGGCGCCGACGCGTGACATCCCGCTGGAAGCGATGATCGAGCGTGAGCCGATCACCGTCATCCTGTCGCAGCGCGGCTGGATTCGCGCGATGAAGGGGCATGTCGACCTTGCCGCGTCGGATACGCTGAAGTTCAAGGAAGGCGATGGCCCGGCCTTCGCCTTCCACGCGCAGACGACGGACAAATTGCTGCTCGCGGCGGAGAATGGGCGCTTCTACACGCTGGCGGCCGACAAATTGCCGGGCGGTCGCGGCTTCGGCGAGCCGGTGCGCGCGATGATCGACCTCGACGGGTCGGTCGGCGTGGCGGCCTTCCTCAATGCGCGCGCGCAGGAGCAATTGCTGATCGCGGCGACTGACGGGCGCGGCTTCCGCGTGCCGGTGGCGGACGTGATCGCAGAGACCCGCAAAGGCAAGACGGTGATGACGCCGCGCGTCGGGCAGAAACTGTTGGTCGTGCGGCCGGTGGTGCCGAACGCGGATTACATCGCGGCGATCGGCGACAACCGCAAATTCCTGGTCTTCCCGATCGCCGAGCTGCCGGTGATGACGCGCGGGCAGGGGGTGCAGATCCAGCGCTTCCGCGAAGGCAGTTTGTCCGACGCGACGACCTTCGTCTTCGCCGAGGGCATGAGCTGGCCGATGGGGGGCGATACGGGACGCACCCGGACGGAGAGCGACCTGTCACTGTGGCGCACTGCGCGCGGTGCCGCGGGGCGGACACCGCCGACCGGCTTCCCCCGCGACAATCGCTTCGGGGGGTGACGGGGGCGTTCCCCAGTATCGTCATTGCGAGCGGCGCGACGCCCTCTTGGGCGTCCCGGTCCGGCTATGATGGCTTCGCCGTGCCCGCAATGACGGAGGTGATGGTCGAACCCTCTCATCCCGCTGAATGATCGATGAACAGCGGAAGCGCTGCTGTCCTTGCCGGCAAATAAAAGGACTGTGCTAAAAATAGCACTTCCATCCTAACAAGGTAAGACATTGAAAGTCGGTGGGTTTTTCAGGTGCAATAATGGACTGCAACACTGACGTAATCTGCTCGTCATCTAGTGAAAAATTTGTAATTTGAGTGATGTTACAGCGCTGTGACAGCGCTCGCGTCAGGAAAACAAAAGGGATCCTGTCGTGTTTACCAAAACCCTGCTCTCCACCACGAGCTTGTCGGCGTGCCTGATCTCCGCTGCGATGATCGCCACGCCGGCCCTGGCCCAGACCATCGATGCCACCGCCTCCACGCCTACGCAGGCGGCGCCGACGCCGACGTCCTCCGGCGCGAAAAGCGACGACATCGTCGTCACCGGATCGCGCATTCGGCGCCCCTCGATCGACAATGCCCAGCCGACCAACGTCATCGATTCGAAGCTGCTCGACGATCGCGGCTATGCCAATGTCGCCGATGCGATCAATCAGCTGCCGGGCTTTGCGGTGCCGGACAGCTCGTCGCTGGGCAACCAAGGCAACGGGTTCGGCGTCGGCCAGAGCTTCGTCAACCTGTACGGCCTGGGCTCGCAGCGCACGCTGACGCTGGTCAACGGCCGGCGCTTCGTCGGTGCCAATGCCTCGACCGTCTTTTCGTCGGCGGGCGGCGGCGGGCAGGTCGATCTGAATACGATCCCGACCAAGCTGATCGAGCGCGTCGACACCGTGTCGATCGGCGGCGCCCCCATCTACGGCTCGGACGCGATCGCCGGCACGGTCAACATCATCCTGAAGCATGATTATGAGGGCATCGACCTCGACGGGCAGGCGGGGATCAGCCAGCGCGGTGACCTAGGCAACCAGCGCGTCCGTGCGCTGGTCGGCAAGAACTTCGCGGGTGGTCGCGGCAACATCACCGTCGATGCGGAATATAACCACGACGACGGCCTGCTTGGCAGCCAGCGCAGCGTGATCGCCCAGCAGTCGGGCTTCATTACGCCGTTCGATCCGAGTAATCCGACACAGCCGCTGGCGAATGCGCCCTATCAGAAGGTGCTCGTGCAGAACGTGCGCACCTTCCTGGGTGAGCCGGGCGGCAATCCCTATTTCCTCGATCGCGGTACGCTGGGGAAGACGCGCAGCATCACAGACGCCAACGGCAACCTGCTGCGCTTCGCGCCCGACGGCACGCTGGTGCCGTTCAACACCGGGCAGGTGACGACCGATCCGACGACGTTCCTCGGCGGCGATGCGCTCGACATGGCGAACATCACCAACCTGCGCGTCAACGACAATCGCTTCAACGCGACGGCGCTGCTCAATTATCAGCTGACCGACTCGGTGAAAGCCTATGGTGAGGCATGGTATTCGCGCAGCAACGCGACCAACCTCGCCGGCCAGCCGGTCTATAACACCGCCTTCTTCCGCCAGGCGGCACCGGGCGCGTTCGACATCAACGGCAACTACATCATGAAGGTGGGCAACCCCTTCCTGAACCCGCAGGCCAAGGCGATCATCGTCCAGAACCTGCTGGCGAACGGCCTGCCGGCGAGCGACAACGACGTCTTCTATCTGGGCCGGGCGAATACGGACCTCGTCACCGGCGTGTCGCGGCTGGAGCAGGACATGTACCGCTTCGTCGGCGGCTTCACCGGCGACTTCCAGGCGCTGGGCCACAAATGGACCTGGGATGCCTCGGCCAATTACGGGCGGACGAGCGGCACGTCGCTGATCCCCAGCCTGGTCGAGCCGAACCTGCGCCGCGCGCTGAACGTGGGCACCGATGCCAATGGCAATATCGTCTGCGCGGCGTTCAATCCCGATCCCAACGATCCCACGGCGCCGCCCAACACGCCGCAATATAACGGCACGATCTCGCAGACCTGCGCACCGCTCAATTTGTTCGGTAACGGAGCGCCGACGCAGGCCGCCCGCGATTACGTGACGACGATGGCACGGACGCAATCGATCACCAGCCAGCGCGACTTCCTGGCGACGCTGACGGGGGCGCTGGCGACGCTGCCCGGGGGCGATCTGGGCGTGTCGGTAGGCTATGAAAACCGGCGCGAATATTCGCGCTTCTCGCCGGATGCCTATTACACGCAGGCGCTGGGTCGTTCGATCCCGATCCTGGGTGTCGAAGGCAGCTACGTCACCAACGAGGTGTTCGGGGAAATGCGCGCGCCGCTGATCGGGCCGAACCAGCATATCCCGCTGGTCCACGAATTGGAGGTGAATGCGGCGGGCCGCTACGTCCACAATTCGGCCAATGGTGGTGCCTTCACCTGGACGGCGGGCGGACGCTGGGCGCCGGTGGCGGGCTTCGCAATCCGCGGCAATTATACCCGTGCGATCCGGGCACCGTCGATCACCGAGCTGTTCGCGGCGAACCAGCCTGCCTATGACGGCGGCTACGATCCGTGCGATCAGAGCAACGTGAGCGCCGGACCCAATCCGGCGGTGCGGGCAAAGAATTGCGCGGCGGCGGGCGTTCCGGCGAACTTCAGCTCGCTGATCAATTCGGCGACCGTGCCGGTCACGATTATCGGCAACCGCAACCTGCAGAACGAAAAGTCGTCGTCCTGGACCGTCGGCGGCGTCTTCGATCCCGCTTTCCTGCATGGGCTGACGCTGTCGGCGGATTATATCAGCATCGACCTGCGCAACGTCATCACCGCCTCCTCGGCGACATCGGTGCTGAAGGGGTGCTACGACTCGACCAGCTATCCGAACAACTTCTACTGTGGGCTGATCACCCGCGGCACCGGTCCGGATAATCTGGGGCAGGTGACCGCGCTGCAGGAGCCGTACGTCAACCAGGGCGCGCTGGTGTTCCGGGCGATCGAGGCGACCCTGGCCTATCCGATGACGCTGCCGGGTTCGATCGGCCGGCTGACGGTGCAGGCGAGCTATCAGCACGTCATCAAGCAATATGCCGTCATCAGCGCCGACAGCGGTATCCAGAACGAACGCGGGCAGCTGGGCCTCGGCAATTTCGTCGACCGGGCCAACCTGAACGCGACGCTCGACAGCGGCAACGTGTCCTGGTTCAACCAGATCCTGTACACCGGACCGGCCGTGTTCGATCCGACCGAGCAGCCCGGAACGCGCGACGTGATGGGGGTGGGCAGCTATGTGATGTGGAACACGGGCGTCGTGATCCACGCCACGCCGCGCTTCGATTTCCGCATTAACGTCAACAACGTCACCGATCGCAATATTCCCTATGCGGCGGCGGCAACGACGGGCGGGTCTTCGGCGGCGAACGTCTATTATGACGCGCTGGCGGGACGCTCGTTCCTGTTCGGCGCGGCGATCCACCTGTAAACGGCTTGCGCGGCCCTCGCCTGATCAGGCGGGGGCCGCGTAAACGTCTGGCCGACTTTCAGATCGCTTTAACGAACGCCGGTTATGGACGGGACTATGGCTACCGCCTCGTCCGATCTGGTGCCCCCGTTTTCCGCCGCGCAGGAGATGCTCGAGCGGGATCTCGAGCTGATCCCGATCCCCGCGGTGCAGGTGGCGCGCGAGGGCGATGCCTTTGGCTTCCTCTCGATGAATCGGGCCTACCGACTCGCGGGACTGGGCGTGGTGGCGGACCGGTCGCCGATGCTCGCGCTGCTGGCGAGTCGCATCGACGCCTTCCTTCGGTCGACCGAGATGCGCACCGATTTCGACTGGTCGATCGGCCAGGTGATCGATTCGCGTTATTATCGCGTGACCTTCGCACGGCCGACGCCGGCGCTGCGAGATCGCTGCCAGATTTCCTTCATCGACCTGACCGCACAGGTCCACACCGAACGCTCGCTACGCCGTGAGATGACCACGGACAGCCTGACCGGCCTGCCCAATCGCGAAGGGTTCGGCGATGCGATCGAGACGGCGCAGAAGGATCAGGGGCGGTGTGCGGTGCTGGTCATCGACCTGGACCGATTCGGGCGGCTGAATGCGTGCCTTGGCGGCCTTGCCGGTGATGAGCTGCTCATTACCGTTGCGCGCCGGATCAAGGGGGCGCTGCGCGCGCGTGACGTGCTGGCGCGAATCGGTGGCGACGAATTCGGGATCCTGATGGGGATCGACGACGATCAGGCGGAGGCGACCTGGCTCGCCGAGCGCATCCAGCGCGTGCTGACGGCGCCGTTCCGCCTGAGCGATTACGAGATCGGCATCGAATGTTCGGTCGGCATCGCGCATGCCGACGACAGCGTCGAGGATGCCGAGGAGCTGATCCGCAACGCGCAATTCGCCGCGAAGCGCGCGAAATCGGGGTTGCAGGTCGAAAGCTATCAGACGCAGGCCTTTACGCAGGCGCGCGAGCAGTTCGCGATGGAGACCGCGCTGCGTCGCGCGATCGAGGAGCGCCAGCTGCGCCTCGCCTTCCAGCCGATCTGCGACCTGTCGAGCGGTACGATCGTCTCGTTCGAGGCGCTGGCGCGCTGGCGCGATCCGCACGGCGTCGAGCATGATCCGGGGGCCTTCATCCCGGTCGCCGAGGAATCGGGGCTGATCGTGCCGCTGGGCCGCTGGGCGATCGAGGAAGCGGCGCGCACGCTGCGCTGGTGGGATGAGGAATGCGGCGGCTCGTGCGGCATGCGCCTCGCGGTCAACCTGTCGGCGATCCAGATGCAGCGCGACGATATCGCTCCGGTCGTCGAGGCGGCGCTGATCCGCCACGATCTGACGGGCGACCGCCTCGTGCTGGAGCTGACCGAAAGCGCGATCGTCAGCGATCCCGACCGTATCGCGGGGATCATGCACGCGCTGAAATCGCTGGGGTGTACGCTGGCGATGGACGATTTCGGCACCGGCTATTCGAACCTCGCCTACCTTCAGAAACTGCCGATCGATATTTTGAAGATCGACCGCAGCTTCGTGACGGGCATGCTGACCGACCGCGACAAGATCGCGATCGTGCGCGCTGTGCTCAGCCTGGCGCAGGCGCTCGGCATGCGCACGACCGCGGAGGGCATCGAGAGCAACGATCTGGCGCAGACACTCGCGGCGCTGGGTTGCACCTATGGCCAGGGCTATCTTTACGCGCGCCCGCTCGAGGCCGTCGATGCGCTCTCGACGATCCGGGCGGCGAGGGCATCCTCGACCGCCGCATCGGCGATCTGATCGACGCGATCCGCTGGAGGAAAACCCTCGGCGATCCAGCGCGTTTCGATGGCGCGCAAGACTGCGGCGACCTGCGGTCCTTTCGACAGCCCCCGCGCCACCAGCGCGCCGCCACCGATCGGCAAAGCGGGTGGTGCCCACCCCTGCAACGCCGACACGTCTTCGCCGGCGAGCAACAGGCGGTCGATCGCGCTCGCCATGCCGACGCGATAGGCGAGCGCGCGCGGTCCCTCGTCGCCCGGACCCTGCGTCGCCGCGCAAAGGCGCTTGCGGTCGGCGTTCGACAGCTTGAGGCGCGCGCCGACGCTTTCCGCCGCGGCGGGCGGGATCAGCGTTGCCAGCCGGCGGATCGCATCCGGAGCGATGCCAGCCGCCGCCTCGCGCGCCACCAGTTCGGCAAGCGGCGTGGCATCGACGATTTCGGGCAGGACGGCGCGGAAGATGCCGTGGTCGATCATGAGCGCGACGACGCGCACCGCCTGCGCCGCGACGAGCAGCTTGAGCAGTTCGGATGCGATCCGTTCGCGCGACAGGGCCATCAGGTCGTTGGCGCGGGCGCTGCAGGCCGCAAGGCCCTCCGCGTCGGGCGTGTCGCCGAAGCGGGCATGGAAGCGGAAGAAGCGCAGGATGCGCAGATGATCCTCGGCGATGCGGCGATACGGATCGCCGATGAAGCGCACCACCCGTTCCTCCAGATCGGCGAGGCCGCCGACCGAGTCGTACACCGCGCCCGTGACGGGATCGGCGTAGAGCGCGTTCATCGTGAAGTCGCGGCGGGCGGCGTCCTCGTCCCATGCGTCCGTGAACGCGACGACCGCGTGGCGTCCGTCGGTGCTGACGTCATGACGCAGCGTCGTCACCTCGATCGGGCCGGACGGGAGGACGGCGGTGACGGTGCCATGGGCGATGCCGGTGGGGACGGCGCGGATACCGGCGGCTTTCAGGCGAGCGAGCACATCGTCGGGCAACAGGCGCGTCGCGAGGTCGACGTCGGCAGGGTCGAGCCCCAATAGCGTATCGCGCACCACGCCGCCGACGAGCCGGGTCTGGTCCGGACCGCCAAGCGCCTCGATCAGCGCCGCAAAGCCTTCGCGCGCGCTCAGGCGGTCGAGGCTCAGGGTCACGCCCATGCGAGTTGCCGTGACAGATTGACGAGCATCGCTGCGGTTGCGCCCCAGATCCGGCGATCCTGCCAGCGGATTTCGTAGAAATGCCGCGTCTGCCCGCGCCATTCAGCGCTCGCCTCCACCTGCTGCGCCGGGTCGAGCAGATGATCGAGCGGGACTTCGAAGACGCTGGCGACCTCCGCCTCGCTCGGCACCAGCGGTATGTCGGCGGGGACGACGCCGAGCACCGGCGTGACGGCAAAGCCGGTGACGGTGCGATAGGGCGCGATGCTGCCGACCACATGAACGAGGGCGCGGGGCAGCGCGACCTCCTCTTCCGCCTCGCGCAGCGCGGCGGTCACCGGATCTTCGCCGGGATCGAGGCGACCGCCGGGGAAGGCGACCTGGCCTGCGTGATTGCGGAGCGTGTCGGTGCGCTGGGTGAGGATCACGCCGGGGCGGGGGCGGTCGGTCACCGCGATCAGGACCGCGGCGGGCGTGAGATCGGCGTCGCTGCGCGTTTCGCGATCATCGCTCGTCAGCAGCGCAGGCTGCGCGGCCCGTCGCGTATCGAGGGCGGCAGCCAGCCGCGCGGCGAGGCTCACGCGGTCATGTCCAGCGGGAAGAAGGCGCCATCGCTCCACACGCCAGGGCGTTCGGGGTCGGCAAGCGCGCGCTCGGCGAGGTCGTAATAGACCGGCCGCGCGACGAGCGCCTCCAGCCCGCCGCGGACGTGGAGGTAGGGGCGCGGACCATCCTCGCTCGTGGCGAAGCGCAGCGGATGGTCCGGGCCGGCCTTCACGAGATCGCCGGTGTTCAGCCGGAAGGCGAGGCGGCTTTCGGGGCCCTTGCCCTCCGCTTTCATCTCGACCGCGACGAAGGGGGCGTCCTCGACCGCGATGTCGAGCTTCTCGACCGGCGTGACGAGCACGTAGCGGCCATCCTCTTCGCGGCGCAGGATGGTGGAAAACAGGCGCACCATCGTCTGGCGGCCGATCGGCGACCCCTGATGAAACCAGGTGCCGTCGCGCGCGATGCGCATCTCGCTGTCGCCGCAATGCGCGGGGTTCCACTGTTCGACCGGCGGCAGGCGCCGTTGTTCGACCAGGGTGGCGATCTCGGCTAGGCTGAGACCGGCGAGATCGGGAAGCTCCTCCATCGGCATGGGGGCGAGGTAGGGGCTGGCAGGCGCGACGTAAAGCGGGTCAGGCGTTTGCGTGCGCCGCTGGCGAGGTGATCGGTCCCAGCATGCCATCGATGGCAGGCACATCGGCACCGCGCGCGAGCAGGCGGTGGCGTTCGACCGGGCCGGGCAGGCGCCAGCCGGCGGTGCGCGATGCGTCGAAGCCGAAGAAGCGCGCATAATATTCCGGGTCGCCGATCAGCATCAGCGCGCGATCGAGGCCATGCTCCGCCGCCGCGTCGAGCGCCTGCGTCATGAGGCGGCGGCCGATCCCATCGCGCTGCCGCCCCGGCTCGACCGCGACCGGACCGATCATGGTCAGACGGTGACCGACGCCGTCGTCACCGGTCAGCAGGACGGGCCAGCATTGGATCGAACCGATCAGCATGCCGTCTTCCACCGCAGCGACGCTGAGCGCGGGCACTGCGGCGGCGGCGCCACGCACCTTATACGCGGTACGTCCGTGACGGTCCGTGCCGAACGCACGGTCGAGCAGCGCCTCGACGGCGGCGCCATCGATATCAGCCAGCGGCACGAAAGCGATCACGGGCAGGGGTCCTTCACGTCCGACAGCGGGCGGCGGCGCGCATGACGCGCGCGGGGGCGGATGGCAAGCGGAATGCGCAAGGATCGCACCCCACTCGCGTCCGGCAAGCAGGCTTGCTAGAGGCGCCGCCCATGCAAGACCGTCTTCAGCTGCAGGTCCACGACCTCGAAGTCCAGGTGCTCACCGGCATCTATTCGGAAGAAACGCACCTGCCGCAGCCGTTGCGCATCGACCTGACCGTCGACCTGCGCTGCCCGGATCATTTCGCGCCCGATACGCCGCTGTCAGCGTCGAAAAACTATCTCGATCTGAAGCATGCGGCGACCACCGCACTGCCCGAGGGGTTGCACTTCACGCTGATCGAGGCGGTCGCGGACCATATCTGCGAGACGCTGTTCCTCGCGGACGAGCGTGTGCTGCGCGTCGAGGTGAAGATCGTAAAGCTCGCCATTGCCGAAGCTGGCGAATCGATCGGGGTCACGCTGGTCCGTCACCGTCGGTAAACGGCGGCGCGGGCCGGATCAGCGCAGCGTGCGCGTCCGGCCGCAGGGACCGAGCTGTTCCAAGACGAAACGATAGTCCTGCCGCGCAAGCTCCGCATTGGCGGGATCGAGCGAGGCGGTGCTGCGATCGGGTAGCGCAGCGGGCAGGGCGCAGGCCAGACGATACCAGAGCAACGTATCGCGTGCCGGCGGTGCAGCGGCCTCGTCGACGATCTCCGACAGCGCGACCGCCCAGCGCGGCTGCTCGCCGGGCCGGCGGAGCACCGTCAGCGAGACGGGCGCACCGTTCGCAGTGGTCAGGAACACCTGCGTCTCGCCTTCGCCGGGCAGCGCGCCGGGTACGTGGAAGGCGTTGCCGATGCCGGTGACGACGGGCGGGGCATCGGCGGCGACGAGGCTCTGCGCGATCGCGCGGACGCGCTGGTCTTCGGTCGGGGACCAAGGAATCTGCGCATCGGGCGCGACGAGCTGGATCTGATTCGGCGTGCCCGGCACGCTCCGCCCGAACAGCAGGACGCGCAGTTTCTTGAGCTTTGGCTGACGACCTGCCGAATCGGGCGCGACATCAAGCAGATAGCCGATTCGCGGTGGCAATCCGCCCGCGCCGCGCACCAGCGCGACCAGATCGGCCTCGACATAATAGCGTGTCATGCCCGGCGCGACGCCAGCCGAATCGGCGCCCTTCAGCTTCAGGGCCGAGCGGATCGTGGCGTCCGCGATGATCGGCGACGCGATCACCAAATCGGCGATGTCGGCATAGGGCGGCGCGGCTTGCGCGCCGATGCCGGGTGAGGCGCTTGTGGCCGAAACCGCGGAATTCTGCGGCATTTGTGCGGCAATAAGGGGGCTGGATACGGCCGAGGCGAGGCAGGCGAGCAGGATGGCCGGCCGACGGTGAAAGGCGCTGATCATGGCGGTAGCGCTAGCCCAGCGCGCCTGAACGATACAGAAATAATTCTGTCGCGAAGCGATTGTACGTTTGTTGCGTCCGACAAAGCGTTTGCGCGGCGGGGAACGGGGCGATAGGACTGACGGCACTGCCATATCCGGCGCAGCCGGGGCAGTGGCCTACGCGTGTCCTTCCCCCAGGCGCCGCGAGGACCACGAGATTAGGGAGTGTCGTTGCTGAATGGCCTATGCTGACCAGAAGATGTCCGGTGGCAAGATGGTCGCGATTTTCATCGTCGTGCTCATCCATGCGGCGCTGGGCTATGCCTTCGTCACCGGGCTCGCGTACCAATACGTGAAGAAGGCCCAAGAAAAGCTTAATACGTTCGACGTCGAGGAGCCGCCGCCCCCGCCGCCGGACGAACCGCCGCCCCCTCCGCCCGATACGCCGATGACGCCGCCACCCGTGGTGTCGCCGCCGCCGATCGTGCAGAATCCGAATCCGCCGCCCGTGGTGATCCAGACGGTCACGACGCCGCCGCCGGCCGTCAATCTGACGCCGATCGCAGCGCCGCCGGCCCCGCCTGCTCCCCCTGCGCCGCCGGCTCCGCCGGTCGTCAGCAAGGCTGCGGGTGCGAAGGGTGACCCGTCGGCGTGGATCACGAACGACGACTATCCGCCCAGCTCGCTTCGCAACAACGAAGAGGGCACCAGCGTGATCGCCTGGACGATCAGCACCGCTGGCCGGGTGGAGAATTGCCGGACGACCTCGTCCAGCGGCTCGTCGGCTCTCGATCGTGCAGCCTGTGCGGCGATCACGCGGCGGGGACGCTATACCCCGGCGCAGGACGCCAGCGGTAACCCGATCGCCACGACGCAGACCCGGCGCGTGGTCTGGAAGATCCCGAAGGAATGATGCGGCCCGCCCGTTATCCGGAATAGGCCGGACGACGGGCGGATCCTCCCCGAACTTCTACACCGTTTGACAAGGATTTAACCCAAATGCTCACCACCATTCTCGCGGCCGGCGGCACCGCGGCAGCCGAAAACCAGTTCGGTCTGCAGGCCGCTCTGAAGGAAGGCGGCCTCATCTCGCAGTCGGTCTTCACGATCCTCGTGCTGATGTCGATCGTCTCCTTCTACATCCTGTTCTCGAAGCTGTTCGAGCAGCAGAAGATCATGAACCAGGCGAAGCGCGTCCGTCAGGGCTTCTGGCAGTCGAGCAACCTGCGTGAAGGCGCGGCCAAGCTCGAGAAGAACTCGGCCTACAAGCAGCTCGTCGACGATGGCCTGCAGGCGCAGGACCAGCACGCCAAGCTGACCGATCCGGTCGAAGCGCACGACTGGCTGCACGGTTCGCTCGCCCGCTCGGAAGCGGCGATCAACTCGAAGCTGGGTGGCGGTCTCGCCTTCCTCGCGACCGTCGGCGCGACCGCACCGTTCATCGGTCTGTTCGGCACCGTGGTCGGCATCTACCGCGCGCTCATCAAGATCGGCGCGTCGGGCGATCCCTCGATCGACAAGGTCGCAGGCCCGGTCGGTGAGGCGCTCATCATGACCGCGCTCGGCCTGGTCGTCGCGGTTCCGGCCGTGCTCGCCTACAACTGGCTGCAGCGCCGCAACAAGTCGATCGCGGAAGACCTGTCGGCCTTCTCGAACGACGTGCTGGGCTTCCTCGCTTCGAACGGCGCCGTGAAGCCGACGATCGCAGGTGCCGCTTCGAAGGCGCCGGTGAAGCCGGTTGCCGCGACCACGACCGCCGGCCAGGCCGGTGGCGTGCAGACGCGCCCGTAAGCGACGAGGCTGCGGGATGTGCCGGCATCGGCGCATCCCGCAACCCGCCGGCGCCGGTGCCCGTGGCTTCGTCCACTGCGGCAGATGGCGTCCGGCCATAAGGAATGGATAGGATAGCTCGCACATGGCGATGAGCACTGGAGGAGGAGGCTCCTCCGAGAAACCGATGTCGGACATCAACACCACGCCACTCGTGGACGTGATGCTGGTGCTCCTCATCATCTTCCTGATCGCCGTTCCGGTGGCGATCCAGACGGTCAAGGGCATCGTTCTGCCCAAGGTCCGTTTCGATCCGACGACGACGAAGCCCGAAAACGTGCTGCTGTCGGTGACGAGCGGCCCGGACGGCAACTGCCTCGTCTATTGGGGCACGTCGCCGATCACCAGCAAGGATCTGCTGACCCGCGCGGTCGACAAGCTGAAGCTGGAGATCGAACGCCAGGGCGGCGCGGGCAACCCGAACCTCGAACTGCCCGAAGTCCATATCCGCGGCGACGTCAACACGCCCTACAAGTGCATCGGCGGCACCATCTACACGATGCAGCAGGCAGGCTTCGCCAAGGTCGGCTTCATCTCGCAGCCGCCACCCGCGGGTGGCTGATCTGCCCCGCCCGACCCAGGAGTATTTGACATGGCAATGAGTGGTGGCTCGGACGACGGCGAGCCGATGATGGACATGAACACGACGCCGTTGATCGACGTCATGCTCGTGCTCCTCATCATGTTCATCATTACCCTTCCGATCCCGACGCACGCGGTGAAGGTCGACCTTCCGGTCAACGATCCGCGTAACCAGAAGCCGCCGGTCGATCCGCAGAAGAACAAGATCATCATCGACGCGGCCGGCACGGTCTCGTGGAATGGTCAGCCGGTCGACGAGGTGACGCTGCGTCAGTATCTGGACACCGCTGCGGCGATCAATCCGGAGCCGGAATTGCACTTCCAGCCGGACCCGCAGGCGAAGTACGACAAGGTCGACCAGACGCTGGCGGTGATCAAGCGCTCGGCGGTTACGAAGCTCGGCTTCATTGGCAACGAACAGTATCGCAACGATTTCTGATCGACGCCGAACGGTACGATGACAGGGCGGTCCCATCCGGGGCCGCCTTTTTTTGTGTCAGGGCGGCGGGGGTTGCGTCGGTCGGCTCGTGCGGGATTGCCGAGCCGCCGAGCCGCCGAGCCGCCGAGCCGCCGAGCCGCTGAGCCGCTGAGCCGCTGAGCCGCTGAGCCACTGAGCCACTGTAACGGATGGCTGGATATGCTGAGCGAGTGGTCGGCCGATCACGCGTGGCCGGGCACTATTCCAGCCTTCGTGGAGGCGGTTGCAAAGGGCCGCTACGTCATGCCGGACTTGGTCCGGCATTCACTGGCCCGCACATCCAGACACTGTTGTTCTCATGGTGCGGTGGCCGCTTGAATATGTCTGGGGGGGCGGTCAGGAAGGGCCGCGCGAAGCCGCTGTTGTGATGTCTCCTCCACGGTTGGCATTTCCAGACAAGCGCTAGGCGACAGCCGCGCGTCACCCCAATCTGCGCTGCGGCGATGGTTTTCGAAGACCGTCAGGAGCCTCTCTTGTTGAGCGTAGGCACCCGACGGGCTTGAGGCCGAGCAACGGGCGTCCGTACGCCCATCCTGACGGTTGGCGCAGGCCCGGAGAAGCTGTCGCCTTGCCAAATATCCCCCGGCCTTGGCCAGAGCACCTTATTGAGCGTTCGCTACCTAGCAGGCGCCCCCAACGCCGCAAGAGCCTCTGAAGCCCGACGTGCCGGTCCCCGATGGAGAGGCAAACGTGCCCCCGGTCTCGGCACCCCTTGTAGGACGAGCACCCCGCACCCATATCCCTTTCGCTATAGTCGCATATCGACGGTTTATCGGCGCTCTGCGACCCTTTCTCCCTCTTTCCCTGCAGCCCGGCATCAGGCGCAGCGACACGCGTTCCGCCTGTCACGAAAGAAGGGATTTCCCATGAGCACGATCGGCACCGTCAAATTCTTCAACGCTGACAAGGGGTATGGCTTCATCGCGCCTGAGAGCGGCGGCACGGATGCGTTCGTCCATATCTCGGCGGTCGAGCGCGCCGGCTTTGCGACGCTGACCCAGAACCAGCGCGTCGGCTATGACTTGGAAGAGGATCGCCGCGGCAAGATGGCCGCGGTCAACTTGCACAGCGTCGACTGATCCTCGCCGCCTGACATCGATCCGACGCCGTCCGATAGGGGCGGCGTCGGCATCTCGTTTCTCGTCCGGGGTTAAGCCATGTCGAACGATGCCGCCTTCTGCCGCCGTCAGGCGATGATCCAGCGTGGTGTCGCCGATGCAGCGACGCTGGACAATGTCCGTCTCCAGTCGGAGCGCGCTGCCGCGAGCTGGGATGCGATGGCCAGCCGCGCCGAGCGGACCGAGCGCCTGCGTGCCGACCGGCTGGCACGCGAAGCGATCCCCCCGACCAGCCTGTCGTGACGGGCCGAGCGTCGGCTGTCGCCGCACGCTTAACGCCCCGTCATCCCGACCTTCCGGAAACGTCGGTCGCGCTTGCCCATGCGACGCTGCGGCAGGGCGCGCGCCATATCGCGGGACTCGCGCCCTGGGCCGATCCCATGGTGGAGGGGCCACAGGCGGTGGTCCGCGCCCGTTACGTGGGCAATTGTCTGCGCGAGCTCGACAGGTTTCTGGGTGTCTTGCTGGACGTCTCATGCCTCGCCCCACGGCCGCGGCTGCTGACGTTGAAGCCCGATACCGCAACCCGCATCGCCGTTTACGAAACGGATGGGTGGGACGTACGCCCGGCTCAGCGGCGACTGCGCGCCCTCGAACGGTCGCGCCTGTGCCTGTTTCATGACGCGGGACGGGTGGGCTGCGGGGATGTACCGCAGGCCCGCTGGCTGACATCGGGGTGGCGGGATGCCGGATCGCGGGACCTGCGCCGTTATGCGATCGGCGCGCGATTGCGCCCGAGTGCGCTGCACTTGCACGATATTGCCGGTTTCTACGCAGGCTTGGGGGACCGCATCGTCAGCGGTGCGCCCGACAGCTGATCAAATCGCTTGCGACTCTGTCTCCGAAGTGACACGTTAGTGTCATAAAAGTGAAACCTGCACGTCATGCAGGGAAGGAGATGGTGCTATGCGTGTGATGGTGGCAGCAACGCTCGCGGGTGCATGTCTGGCGACGCCGGCTCTGGCGGCGGACCGCACCGGCTATCAGGCGATCGCGGCCGGCGATTTCGCCACGGCCGCGAAGCAGATCGAGGCCGAGCGCCGAATTTTTCCGGATCGCCCCGAACTGATGCTCAACCTTGCGGCGGCCTATCTGCGCACCGGTCGGACGGCGGATGCCCGCGCGCTATATCGCGGCGTCCTGGAGCGGCCGGCGGTGGCGATGGACATGCCGAACGGCGCCGTTCTCTCGTCGCATGACGTGGCGACGCGAGGCCTGTCACGGCTGACATCGACGACGCTCGCGACGCGCTGAGCCGCGGGGTAGCCCCGCAGCCGGGCGGCTGGGGGGCGGGCCCGTGGGGATTACAGGCGGGGCAGTGTGACCCCGCGCTGGCCCATATATTTGCCGGCCCGGTCGGCGTAGCTGGTTTCGCAGGGCTCGTTGCCCTTCAGGAACAGGAACTGGCAGGCGCCTTCATTGGCGTAGATCTTGGCGGGCAGCGGTGTCGTGTTGGAGAATTCCAATGTGACATGGCCTTCCCAGCCGGGCTCCAGCGGCGTGACGTTCACGATGATCCCGCACCGGGCGTAGGTGGATTTGCCGAGGCAGATGACGAGCACGTCGCGCGGCACGCGGAAATATTCGACGGTGCGCGCCAGCGCGAAGCTGTTGGGCGGGATAATGCATACGTCGGTCTTGCGATCGACGAAGCTGTTCGACGCAAAGTCCTTGGGGTCCACCACCGCGCTGTCGACGTTGGTGAAGATCTTGAATTCGTCCGCCACGCGCGCGTCATAGCCATAGGACGAGAGGCCATAGCTGATGCAGCCGTCGCGGCGCTGGCTTTCGACGAAGGGCTCGATCATCGCCTGCGTCTGCGCGGCCTCGCGAATCCAGCGGTCGGACAGGATGGACATGAACGGCTCCCCTTGAACCCGCGCGTCATCGCCGGTTCGGCGGGCAAGGGCAAGCTTTCGGACGCCCGCGCGAACCGATAGAACATACGGGATGCGTCCGCTGATCGATCTCGCCTATCGCCTGCGTCGCCGCGCGATGGCGCTGGTCGGGTGGCGGACGCGCGGGGTGAAGGTGATGGCGTTCGACGGGTCGGGCCGGGTGATGCTGGTGCGGCATCGCTATGGCCGGTCCGATCTGTGGATGCTGCCGGGCGGCGGCATCGGGCGCGGTGAGGCGCCAATCGCGGCGGCGTTGCGCGAGCTGATGGAAGAAACCGGATGCCGGCTGGATGCGGCCGAGGTCGTGGGACGATGGGAAGCACGCGCCGAGGGACGGCGCGATACGGTATGGCTCGTCCGTGGCACGACCACCGACACGCCACAGATCGACGGCGTCGAACTCGCCGAGGCGTGCTTCTTCCTACCCGATGCCTTGCCCGCGGCGGCGTCTCCCGCAACGCGGCGGCGGGTGGACGAGCTGCTGGGCCGCAGCGTATCCGATGGACGGTGGTAGCGATGCTGCCGCCGTTGCGCAGGAGGGTGGCATGGATGCTGTAGCAGAGGTCGAACGCTGCGAGGCACGGTTGCGATCGGCGATGGTGGCGGGGGACGTTGCGACCTTGTCGATGCTGATCGATGCGGCGCTGGTCTTCACCGGGCCGGACGGCAGTGTGCTGAACCGGGAGCAGGATCTGGCCGCGCATGCCGAGGGCCTGCTGAACCTGAGCCGCCTCGACCTGTCCGACACCCGCTATACCGTCATCGGCGACATGGTGCTCGTGACGACGAAGGCGACGCTTGTCGGTCGGTTCGCAGATGCCGTGATCGACGGGCTTTATGCCTACACCCGCCTCTGGCGAAATACCGGCGTCGGCTGGGCCGTCGTGGCGGGGCAGGCGGCGCGCATCGGCTAGGCGATCCCGGCGCGGACTGGCGAGCGCTCATCGCATCGGCTATCCGGGCGGCATGCTGCGCATCAACGAGCTGAAACTCCCCCTCAATCATCCCGAGGAGGCGCTGGCGGCGGCGATCCGGGATCGGTTGCGGATCGGGCCGCGCGATCTGGTGCGCTATACGGTGGCGCGGCGGGCCAATGACGCGCGCGACAAGATGGACATCCAGCTCGTCTATTCCGTCGACGTGACGGTAAAGAACGAGGGCACGGTGCTGGCCCGCTGCCGCCGCGACCGCAACGTCGGGCCGACGCCGGACACCGGCTATCGCTTCGTTGCAAAGGCGCCTGCCGATTACACCGGGCCGCGGCCGGTGGTGATCGGGACGGGGCCGTGTGGCCTGTTCGCGGGCCTGATCCTCGCCCAGATGGGATTTCGCCCGATCATCGTCGATCGCGGCAAGGTGGTGCGCGAGCGGACCAAGGATACCTGGGGCTTGTGGCGGCGTAGCGAGCTGAACCCCGAATCGAACGTTCAGTTCGGTGAGGGCGGGGCGGGCACGTTTTCGGACGGCAAGCTCTACAGCCGGATCAAGGATCCGCGGCATCTCGACCGCAAGGTACTGACCGAGTTCGTGAAAGCGGGCGCGCCCGAAGAAATCCTGACCGAAGCGCACCCGCATATCGGCACGTTCCGGCTGGTCACGATGGTCGAAAGCATGCGCGCGTCGATCGAGGCGTTGGGCGGCGAATATCGCTTCGAACGCCGCGTCGACGGCATCGACGTCGCGATCGACGCGGATGGCACGCGCCGGATGCGCGGGCTGCACCTGCACAACGGCGACTATCTGGAGGCGGAGCAGGTGGTGCTCGCCGTCGGGCACAGCGCGCGCGACACGTTCGCGATGCTGCACGAGGCGGGCGTCTATATCGAGGCCAAGCCCTTTTCGATCGGCGTGCGGATCGAGCATCCGCAATCCTGGATCGATCAGGCGCGCTTCGGCCCCAACGCCGGCCATCCCATTCTGGGCGCGGCGGAATATCATATTTCGCATCACTGTTCGAACGGGCGAACGGTCTACAGCTTCTGCATGTGCCCGGGCGGCACGGTGGTGGCGGCGACGTCCGAGGAAGGGCAGGTCGCCACCAACGGCATGAGCCAATATTCGCGCAACGAGCGCAACGCCAATTCGGGGTTCGTGGTCGCGATCGATCCGGCGCGCGACTATCCGGGCGATCCGCTCGCCGGCATCGCGCTGCAGCGCCAGATCGAGAAACTGGCGTTCGTTGCAGGCGGATCGAGCTACAAGGCGCCGGCGCAGCGGGTGGGAGATTTCCTGGCCGGGCGGCCATCGACCGCACTGGGATCGATCGCGCCGTCATATCGACCGGGCGTGACGCCGACCGACCTTGCGGCCTGCCTGCCCGATTTCGTCATCGCGGCGATGCGCGAGGCGCTGCCGGTCTTCGGACGGCAGATTGCGGGCTACGATCACCCCGATGTGGTGATGACGGGGGTGGAAACGCGCACCTCGTCGCCGATCCGCATCACGCGGGGCGAGGATTTGCAGAGCCTCAATACGATCGGCCTGTTTCCGGCGGGCGAGGGGGCAGGCTATGCCGGCGGCATCCTGTCGGCAGCGGTCGATGGTATCAAGATTGCCGAGGCGGTCGCGCGGCAGATCATGGGAACGAACGGCGCGGCTCCGCGGCAACGCCAGCCCGGAAAGCGTGCCGCGTAAGCGGTAGTGCCGATACGGTGTTGTTCGGCGGGCCAGACTTTCTATACTGAGCGATATGGAAAGCGTTCTTACCGCGTCACCCGGCCCGTGTGCAAAGGGGCGTCCGCGGGAATTCTGCACGGATACGGCCCTCGCCGCGGCGCTACGCGTCTTCTGGAGCAAGGGGTATGAAGGCACGTCGCTTGCCGATTTGACCCAGGCGATGGGGATCACGCGCCCCAGCCTGTACGCGGCCTTCGGCAATAAGGAGGCGCTGTTTCACAAGGCGCTCGACCTCTACGAGCAGGAAAAGCTGGAATATATGCGCGCGGCGCTGGAGCAGCCGACCGCGCGTGGCGTCGCCGAGACGATCCTGCGCGGCGCCTTGGCGATGCAGACGAGCCCCGGTGAGCCTAAGGGGTGCCTGGGCGTGATCGCCACGATGCCCTGCGGATCGGAAGCCGACTCGGTCCGTGGCGAGATGATCGCGCGCCGTGCCTCGTCGCAGGCGGCGCTGGTCGAACGGTTCGAGCGGGCGAAGGCGGATGGAGATCTGCCCGCGGCAGTCGATATCGGTGGTCTTACCAGCTATCTTTACGCGCTGTTGCAGGGGATGGCGGTGCAGGCGGGATCGGGCGCCAAGCGCGACGAGCTGGAGCGGATGGTCGACACCAGCCTGGCGATGTGGCCGAGCCGCTAGGAGAGCGTCGGCTCATATAGTCTGATCCGTGGTCCCCTCGGCGCGCATCGCGTCGATCTCCCGGTCGACCGTGACGATGAACGCCCGTGCAAGCGGACCGCGATCGAAATCGCGGCGGATCAACTCCTGATGCAGCATGCCGAGCGCCATCGTTGAAATCATGTCCGACAAGACCGCACGCCGTTCCGCCATCCGCGGCGAGGGGGCGAGCATTTCCAACGCGTTGAGCATCAGGCCGCGGACGTCGTCGTTGATTCTGCGAAAGATCGCCGCAATCCGTTCATTGCGTCCCGCCTCCGCGACGATTTCCGCGAACAGGCGCGAATTTTCGACGTCCTCCTCGGCGTCCTCGGCGGTGATAAACTGGTGCAACCAGTCGCGCACCAAGGCCGCGTCATTGTTTTCAATGGCGGCGCGCAGCGAGTCGCCCGCCATGAACGCGCAGCAATCGGCGTCGACGATCGCGGCAACGATGTCCTCTTTCGCAGAAAAGTCGCGATACAGCTGGCCGACCGCAATGCCCGATTCTTTTGCGATCTGCGCGATGCCGGTGCTGTGAAAACCCTTGTCGATAAAGAGCTTGCGAGCAGCCTCGATCACACGTTCACGACGCGCGTCCGCTTTCTTCCTGGGTGCGGTGCAACAAAAATTCGCGTCGTTCATTCCATCCTCGTCCCGGCACGGGTTGACGCCCGTTCGAATCCGGTTGTACCAGAGCGTGAGTGATCGATCACTCACAAAAATCAAAATCGGACATTTCGGCATGGCGGATAAGCGACACGGCGCGGCGACGCTAGCGTTGGCACTGGTTCTGGGCGGAACGCTCACGGCCTGCGGCGGCAAGGGGCAACAGCAGCAACAGGCGCCGCAGGGTCCGCCCACGGTTGGCTATGTCGTCGTGCGCGAACAGCCGGTGACGCTGACCACCGAATTGCCGGGACGCACCACCGCCTTCGAAACCTCCGAGGTGCGGCCGCAGGTCAACGGCCTGATCCGGGCGCGCCTGTTCACCGAAGGTGACATGGTCCGCGCAGGCCAGCCGCTGTATCGCATCGATTCCGCGCCCTATCAGGCGCAGGTCGCCAGTGCCCGTGCGGCGCTGGCCCGCGCGCGCGCTGCGATCGCGTCGAGCGAGGCGCTCGCGCGCCGCTACGGCGAGCTGGTCAAGATCAACGCCATCGCGCGTCAGGAGTATGAAAACGCCCAGACGAGCGCGCAGCAGGCGCGCGCCGACGTTGCGGCGCAGCAGGCGGCGCTGCGTACCGCACAGATCGATCTGGCGCGTACCACGATCCGCGCGCCGATCAGCGGCCGGATCGGCCGGTCGGTGTTCACGACCGGTGCGCTCGTCTCCGCATCGCAGACCGAGGCGCTGGCGACGATTCAGCGGCTCGATCCCGTGTACGTCGATATCCAGCAGTCGAGTGCCGACCTGCTGAAGCTGCGCCAGCAGATCATGGACGGTCAGCTGCTGCGCGACGGCAATGCGCCCGTGAAGCTGACGCTGGAGGACGGCACCGCTTACGGTCCGCAGGGGACGTTGCGCTTTGCCGACGTCACCGTCGATCCGACGACCGGATCGCAGGTGATCCGCGCACTCTTCCCCAATCCCAACGGGTTGCTGCTGCCGGGCATGTTCGTGCGCGCGTCGCTGGTGCAGGGCATCAAGCAGAATGGCATGCTGGTGCCGCAGCGCGCGGTGACGCGCGACGAAAAGGGTCAGGCGACGGCGATGGTGATCGGCGCCGACGGCAAGGTGCAGCCGCGCAG
Organism: Sphingomonas sp. DC4900; assembly: GCF_049896485.1. Taxonomy (NCBI): domain Bacteria; kingdom Pseudomonadati; phylum Pseudomonadota; class Alphaproteobacteria; order Sphingomonadales; family Sphingomonadaceae; genus Sphingomonas; species Sphingomonas sp. DC4900. Next base: position 18,448 of record NZ_JAFCUK010000015.1, on the reverse strand, counting down.
CTTGCAGACGACGCGGACGATTGGCGACAACTGGCTCGTCACCGGCGGGCTGAAGCCTGGCGACAAGGTGATCGTCGAAGGCGGCATGATGCTGCGGCCGGGCATGCCGGTGAAGGGCGAGCCGTGGAACCCGAACGCCAAGCCTGCCGGCGCCCCGCAAGGGCAGCCGCAGGCGCAGGGCCAGGCGAAGTAACGAACCATGGCACGCTATTTCATCGATCGACCCATCTTCGCATGGGTCATCGCCATCGTCATGATGCTGGCGGGCGCGATCGCGATCCGCAGCCTGCCCGTGGCGCAGTTTCCGGAAATCGCGCCGCCCGCGGTCGCGATCACCGCGAGCTATCCGGGCGCCGATGCCGAAACGCTGGAACGCACGACGACGCAGATCATCGAGCAGCAGCTGAAGGGTATCGACAACCTGCGCTATTTCTCGTCCTCGTCCTCCTCGGCGGGGACGGTGACGATCACGCTGACCTTCGAACAGGGCACCAACCCCGACATTGCCCAGGTGCAGGTGCAGAACAAGCTGCAGGCGGCGACCCCGCTGTTGCCGCAGGAGGTGCAGCGCCAGGGCATTCAGGTCACGAAGTCCTCTGCCAGCTTCCTGCTGGTGGTCGGTCTCGTCTCCACCGACGGATCGCACAGCAACACCGACCTGTCCGACATGGTCGTGTCGAAGTTCCAGGATCCGATCAGCCGCGTGTCGGGCGTCGGCGAGTTGCAGGTGTTCGGCGCGCAATATGCGATGCGCATCTGGCTCGATCCGATCAAGCTCAACAGCTATGCGCTGACCGTCGCCGACGTGACGTCCGCGGTGCAGGCGCAAAACGCGCAGGTGTCCGCCGGTCAGATCGGCGCGCAGCCCGCTCCCAAGTCGCAGATGCTGAACGCGACCGTCAGCGTACAGTCGCGCCTCCAGACGCCCGAACAGTTCGGCGCGATCCGGTTGAAGACCACCACCGCGGGCGCCGTCGTACGGTTGCGCGACGTGGCGCGGGTCGAGCTGGGCGCCGAGAATTACGGCTTCGACGTCCAGTATAACGGCAAGCCCGCGTCCGGTTTCGGCGTGCGCCTTGCCGCGGGTGCCAATGCGCTCGACACGGTGGAGCTGGTCAAGGCGCGCGCGCAGGAGATCGGCAAGACGCTGCCCGCCGACGTCAAGGTCATCTACCCCTATGACACCACGCCGTTCGTGCGGCTGTCGGTGGAGCAGGTGATCCACACGTTGATCGAGGCGGTCGTCCTCGTCTTCCTGGTGATGTTCCTGTTCCTCCAGAACTGGCGGGCGACGCTGATCCCGACGATCGCGGTGCCGGTGGTGCTGCTCGGCACCTTCGCGGTGATGGCGGTGGCGGGCTTCACGATCAACACGCTGACCTTGTTCGGCATGGTGCTCGCCATCGGCCTGCTGGTCGACGACGCGATCGTCGTGGTCGAGAACGTCGAGCGTTTGATCGTCACGGAACATCTCAGCCCCAAGGATGCAGCGCGCAAGTCGATGGATGAGATCAGCGGCGCGCTGATCGGCATCGGCCTGGTCCTGTCGGCGGTGTTCCTGCCGATGGCGTTCTTCGGCGGATCGACCGGCGTGATCTATCGCCAGTTCTCGATCACGATCGTGTCGGCGATGGTGCTGTCGGTCATGGTCGCGCTGATCCTGACGCCGGCGCTGTGCGCGACGATCCTGAAACCGCACGACCCGAACAAGGCGGAGGGCAACGGGCCGTTCGCGCGCTTCTTCCGCTGGTTCAACGATCGGTTCGAACGCGGCCAGCAGAAGTACGAAGGTGGCGTGAAGCGCACCGCGCGGAGCTGGAAGCGGTCGCTGTTGGTCTATGCGCTGATCGTCGGCGGCATGGTGCTGGTGTTCACGCGCCTGCCCTCGGGCTTCCTGCCCGACGAGGATCAGGGCACGGTGCTGGCGCTGGTGCAGGGACCGGCCGGCGCGACGAGCGCGCGGACCGACAAGGGGCTTACCCTCGTCCGCGATCACTTCATGAACGCCGAAGGTGCTAACGTCGCCGGCGTGTTCACGATCAACGGGTTCAGCTTTGCGGGGCAAGGGCAGAATGCCGGTCTGGTCTTCGTGAACCTGAAGCCGTGGGACGAGCGTAGCGGGGCCGACAATAAGGCGCAGGCGATCGTCGGACGGGCGATGGGTGCGTTCAGCCAGTATAAGGACGGGCTGATCTTCGCGCTGGTGCCGCCGGCCGTGCAGGAACTGGGTAACGCGACCGGCTTCGATGCGCAGTTGGTCGACACCGGCGGCATCGGTCACGAAAAGCTGGTGCAGGCCCGCAACATGATGCTGGGCATGGCGATGCAGGACAAGCGCCTGGCGCAGGTTCGCCCGCTGAGCCTCGACGACGCACCGCAGCTGAAGGTGAAGATCGACGAGGACAAGGCGCGCGCGCTGGGCCTCGACCTTGCCGACGTCAATTCGACGATCGCGACGGCGTGGGGCGGGGGTTATATCAACGACTTCATCGATCGTGGCCGCGTGAAGCGCGTCTACGTCCAGGCCGATGCGCCCTATCGCCTCAGCCCGGAGGATGTCGGCGATCTGTATGTGCGGAACGGCACGGGTCAGATGGTGCCGTTCACCGCCTTCGCAACGCTGGAATGGGCCAATGCGCCGGTGCAGCTGACCCGCTACAATGGGCAGCCCGCGATGCAGTTGCAGGGCTCGCCGGGTGCGGGTCTCAGCACGGGTGCGGCGATGCAGGCGATGGAGGAAATCCACGCCAAGCTGCCACCGGGCACAGCGCTCGAATGGACGGGCCTGTCGTTCGAAGAACGGCTGTCCGGCGGTCAGGCGCCCGCGCTGTACGGTCTGTCGCTGCTGATCGTGTTCCTGTGCCTCGCTGCGCTGTACGAGAGCTGGTCGGTGCCGATTTCGGTGATGCTGGTGGTGCCGCTCGGCGTGCTGGGTGCGGTGTTGGCGGCGTGGCTGACCGGCCTCAACAACGACATCTATCTGCAGGTCGGCCTGATCACGACGATCGGCGTGTCGGCGAAGAACGCGATCCTGATCGTGGAATTTGCCGAAGAGCGGATCAACGAAGGCATGCGGCCGTTCGACGCGGCGGTGGAGGCGGCCAAGCTGCGTCTGCGCCCGATCCTGATGACCAGCCTCGCCTTCATCTTCGGCGTGTTGCCGCTGGCGATCTCGACCGGCGCAGGTGCGGGCGGGCAGAATGCGATCGGTCGTGCGGTGGTCGGCGGCATGCTGTCGGCGACGCTGCTCGCGATCTTCTTCGTGCCGATGTTCTTCGTCGTGGTGCTGCGTCTGTTCGGGCACGGCCATGACGGCAAGCGGCCCGTCGAGGACAGGCTGCATGACAGCAATGACGCGGACGGCGAGGGCGATGCGCCCCGTCCGCAGGGAGCCTGAGTGGTGATGACACGCAAAATCGTCCTCGCGCTGCTGGGCGCCAGCGCGCTCGCGGGGTGCAATCTCGCACCGAAATACGTCCGGCCCGAAGGCGCGGTGCCCGCGGCCCTGCCGCAGGGCGGCGTGTATCCGGCCGCCGCGACCGATGCGCCCGACGTCAGCAAGATCGGCTGGCAGACGTTCTTCACCGACGACCGGCTGCGCAAGACGATCGCGCTGGGGCTGGAGAACAATCGTGACCTGCGTGTCGCCGCAGCCAACGTTCTGCAAGCACGGGCGCAATATCGCATCCAGCGGGCCGATCTGGTGCCGTCGACGACGGTGTCGGGGTCGGGGACGTACACCAACAACATCTTCGGCGGCGCCTCCGCCGGGGCGGGCGCTGGCGCGGGTAGCGGCGCGGGTGCCGGAGCGGGCGCAGGAACCGGTGGCGGCGTGGGTGCCGGGGCCGGCGGCGCGGCGGTCGGGTCCAATTCGTCGAACCTGGAATTTTACTCGGTCAATGCTGGCTTCTCGGCCTTCGAGCTCGACCTGTTCGGCCGCGTCCGCAACCTCAACCGCGCCGCGCTGGAACAGTATTTCGCGTCGGAAGAGGCGCAGCGCGCCGCGCGGATCAGCCTGATCGCCGAGATTGCGACGGCCTGGGCGACCCTGGGGTCGGATCAGGATCAACTGCGCATCTCGCAGGAGACGCTGAAGGCGTTCGAGCAATCGCTGGAGCTGACGCGGGCGCAGTTCCGCATCGGTGTCGCCTCCGAACTGGAAGCGCGGCAGGCGGAAACGAGCTATCAGAGCGCGCGCAACGATATCGCCGTGCTGAAGACGCGGGTGGCGCAGGACAAGAATGCGCTCGACCTGTTGGTCGGCACGCCGGTGACGGCGGACCTGCTGCCGCAAGGGCTGGGCAATGGCGATGCGGCGTTGCAAGTGCTGCCCGCGGGCCTGTCGTCCGAGGTCCTGCTGCGTCGGCCAGACGTGTTGCAGGCCGAGCATCAGCTGATCGCACAGAATGCCAATATCGGCGCGGCGCGGGCGGCTTTGTTTCCGCGCATCTCGCTGACCGCGACGCTGGGGACGATCAGCACCGCGCTGAGCGGGCTCTTCGCAGGGGGCAGCTTTACCTATACCGGCGCGCCGTCAGTATCGCTGCCGCTGTTCGATGGCGGACGGCTGCGGGGCAATGTCGATTATGCCCGCGCTTCGCAGCAGGCGGCGGTGTCGACCTATGAGAAGACGGTGCAGACCGCGTTTCGCGAGGTCGCGGATGCGCTGGCACAGCGCGGCACGATCGACGAACAGATTGCGGCGCAGACCGCCCGTGTCGGGGCGGCGAACGTGGCGCTGCGCATTTCCGACGCGCGTTATCGGGCGGGGGTGGAATCGTTCCTCAACACGCTGGATTCGCAGCGGTCCGCTTATGCGGCACAGCAGCAGTTGGTCACGACCCGACTGACACGCATCAGCAACCTTGTCGAACTATACCGCTCGCTGGGTGGTGGACTCGAGTAAACCATTTAACCCGTTCACCGTGCCGCAAGAGCGGACAGCAATCGAAGGCGCGGCACGGTGAACCCCGCCAGGCGGGGATAGCGCGCCTGCGTTTCAAGCGGACCGACAGCTAGGCGGCGCGGCTTTCCGGCGCGCGCAACGGGGCGAGGCTGTCGAGGAACTGGGCCGCGCTGCTCGCCCAGGTGAAGCGGGCGGCATAGGCCGTGCAGGTCGCCCGTTCGCGGGTCAGCGCGCGTGGGATGGCGACGTCGAGGTCGGCGTCGATCGCGCCGACGCTGTCGTCCAGCACGTCGACCGGCCCTGGCGCGGGCAGTGCCGCGACGGGGGTGCCACAGGCGAGCGCCTCGATCATCACCAGTCCGAACGTGTCGGTGCGGCTGGGGAAGACCAGCACGTCGGCGCTGCGATAGGCCGCGGCGAGGTCCGCGCCAAAGCGCGGTCCCAGGAAATGCGCCTGCGGGTAGCGTGCCGCCAGCATCGCCAGCGCCGGACCGTCACCCACGACCACCTTGCTGCCGGGCGTCGTCGACTGGAGGAACCCCTCGATATTCTTTTCGACCGCGACGCGGCCGACGTAGAGCTGGATCGGGCCTGGCAATGCCGTGATGACGGGATCGCGCGGCCCATCGGCGGTAAAGGTGGCGAGGTCGACGCCGCGGCCCCAACGGCGCAAATGCGGCAGGCCATGGGCGCGCAGCACCGCATCGACCGACGGGGTCGAGGTGAGGATGGCGTCGGCGGGTGCGTGGAACCAGCGGATATAGCGCCAGATCCACTCGGCATTCACGCCGGTGCGTGCCGCGACATAATCGGGAAATTGCGTGTGATAGGCGGTGGTGAAGCGCACGCCGTCGCCGACGCACCAGCGCCGGGCGGCCAGGCCCAGGGGACCTTCGGTGGCGATATGCACGGCATCCGCGTCGAAGTCGCGGATCAGCCGCCCGATCGTGCCGCTGCGTGCCAGCGCCAGCCGGATTTCGGGATAGCTGGGGCAGGGCAGGCTGGCGAAGCGATCGGGCGAGATCACCAGCAAGTGATGGCCCTGCGCCTCCAGCTCGTCGCGGACGGCGGTGAGCGTGCGGACCACGCCGTTGACCTGGGGCGCCCAGGCGTCGGTGACGAGGGCGATGCGCATCAGGCGGCGCGGATCACGCTATCGGTGCTGGCCGGCGCATTGCGTGTCGCAATCTCGTCCGCCCAATGGAGCAACTCCATGCGGCCGTCGAAATGTTCGACCAGGGCGGTGCAGCCCTCCACCCAATCGCCGTCGTTGTAATAAGCGACGCCCTGGATATCGCGGATTTCGGCGGTGTGGATGTGCCCGCATACGACGCCATCGACGCCGCGTGATCCCGCGGCATGGGCGACGACCTCTTCGAAGTGCGAGATGAAGGCGACGGCGTTCTTCACCTTCGCCTTGGCATGCTTCGACAGCGACCAATAGGGCATGCCGAGGCGGCGGCGCGCGACGTTGAGCCACTGGTTCACCACCATCAGCGCGGTGTAGGCGCTGTCGCCGATGAACGCGACCCAGCGGTGCGCGAGCGTGATCGCGTCGAATTCGTCGCCGTGCAGCACCAGCAGGCGGCGGCCGTCGGCGGTGGTGTGGATCGCCTTGCGGCGGATCTTGACGCCGCCGAAGTCCATGCCGGCGAACTGGCGGAACACCTCGTCATGGTTGCCGGGGATATAGGTGACGCGGGTGCCGCGCTTGGCGCGCTTCATCAGGCGCCAGACGACGTCGTTGTGGCTCGCCGGCCAGTAGAAGCGCTTCTTGAGGCGCCAGCCGTCGATGATGTCGCCGACGAGATAGAGCTGGTCGCTGTCGACATGGTCGAGGAAGTCGATCAGCATGTCGGCATTGCAGCCGCGGGTGCCGAGATGGACGTCCGAAATCCAGATCGTGCGGTAGCGGCGGCGCGTGACGCCCGCAGCCTCCGGCACGGTCGGCCGCTGCGGCACGAAGGCGAGGATATCGGCGGTGGTCGTGTCGGTGGTCATGCGTGGCCCCCTCGGGAACCCGCTGTTCCCTTATGGGCGATGCATAGCCTGCCGATGTGACGCCGCGGTCACGGCGAGGTTACGGAAGTGTTGCGCTTACGCGGCCATCGTCGTGCGCAGCACGGTGAGCAGGATCCAGTACAGCACGCCCGACAACAGCATCGCGGCGGGCAAGGTCATGAACCAGGCGAGCGCCATGTTGCGCACGGTACGCCATTGCAGGCCTGCACCGTTCGCGACCGACGCGCCGGCGACGCCCGACGACAGGATGTGCGTCGTCGACACCGGCATGGCGAAGCGATCCGCGAGCAGGATCGTCGCCGCGGTCACCAGCTCGGCCGACATGCCCATGCCATAAGTGAGGTGGGTCTTGCCGATCCGTTCGCCGACGGTGACGACGATCCGCCGCCAGCCGACCATCGTGCCGAGGCCCAGCGCGATCGCGACCGTGATCTTCACCCAGAGCGGAATGTAGCGCGTGCCCTGTTCCAACCGGCTGCCATAGGCCTTGATCCCGTCGATCTCGGCGGCGGTGAAGTGGGTGCGGGCGCCTTCATCGGCGACGATGAGCTTGCCAGCATCGAGGACGAGGTACATGTCGCCACGCAAATTGGGCGTGGCAGCGGCGGGCACCTTGCCGAGCGATCCGTAGCTTTCGAGCTTGTCGCCGACATCGCGCGACAGCGAGGCGAGTGCGCCGTACATGGCGGGCGTATCGACCCGGCGTTCGGCGAGGCCGCGCGTCACGGTGGCGCGGGCGATGTCGACCGTCGGTTCCGGCCCCGGCTGGCGCGCATAGATTTCCGCGGCGGAGCGCGCCTGTGCGACGAAGGCGGGCGTCGCGCTTTCGGGGACGGTGCGGTTCAGCGCATAGGCGGTGGGCGCGCAGCCGATCAGGATCAGCATGATCAGCCCCATGCCCTTCTGCCCGTCGTTGCTGCCGTGCGCGAAGCTGACCGCGGTGCAGGTGGCGATCAGCGTCGCGCGAATGCCCCTGGGCGGCGGGGACTGCGTGTCGGGCTCGCGATAGAGCTTGGGATCGCGAAGGAAGCGCTTCATCACCAGCAGCAGCACGAGGGCGGCGGTGAAGCCGATCAGCGGGCTGAAGAACAGCGCGGAAAAGACCTTCTCCGCCTGATGCCAGTCGACGCCCGACGTGCCGTTCAAACCCCGGGCGAGCAGCTGATTAGCGAGGCCGACGCCGAGGATCGAGCCGATCAGCGCGTGGCTCGACGAATTGGGCAGGCCGACATACCAGGTTGCGAGGTTCCACAGCACCGCCGCGAGCAGCAGCGCAAAGATCATCGCGAACCCGCCCGCCGAGCCGGTGTTGATCACCAGATCCACGGGCAGCAACGTGATGATCGAATAGGCGACCGCGCCCGACGAGGCGAGCACGCCGAGGAAATTGAACACGCCCGACCAGACGACGGCGAGCGGCGCGGGCATGGCGTGGGTGTAGATCACGGTGGCGACGGCGTTGGCGGTGTCGTGGAAGCCGTTCACGAATTCGAAGCCGAGCGCGATCAGCAGCGCGAGGCCGAGGAACAGGAAGACGCCCGTCGCCAGCGTTTCGCCGACCTCTGCCGTGTCCGTCAGGATGCTGGCGCCGGCATAGCCCAGCGCGCCGATCAGGACGGCGAGGAAGATCCACCGGCCGGCGGGATGCAGGTGCCCGTCGAGCCGCGGGCCGCGTGCAGCCGATTGGGGGGAAGCGGCGGTGAGCGTCGTAGCCATATGTCCGCGGTGGACCCTGTATGTGACGAGTTCGTGACAGCAGCGGATTCGAACCGTGCCGACAACGCACCGATAGCTAGTTGTGTTCGGGATGGCGGAGCAGGGGGCGGGGAGCCTTTGCCGGCGTGGTGCGTGTAAGCGGCGATGCATATCCCCTATCTCGATATCGACCTGCCGGACTGGGCGGGGAAGCTTGGCGGCGTGCTGGCGTTCGTCCTGCTGCTGTCGCTGGTCCATCGCATCCTGTTCGCGGCGCTGCGCCGGCTGGCGGGACGCACCGCGACGAAGACCGACGATATCCTGATCGCCCGGCTCGATCGGCCGAGTTTCTGGCTGGTGATCGTCATCGCCCTCGCCGCATCGGGGCCGGGGCTGGACTTGCCGCGCTATTGGGAGACGATCTGGCAGCGGGTGCTGGGGCTGCTGACGCCGGGCATCTTCGGCTGGATGCTGCTCGCCGGGCTGACGGCCTATCGGGACATCAGCGAGGTGCGGTTCGACATCACCGCCGCCGACAATCTGAGGGCGCGGCGGCGGCGGACGCGGATCGGCATCCTGCACCGGATCGGGGTGTTCGTGCTGATCCTGATCACGGCGATGATGATGTTGATGAGCATCCCGTCAGTGCGGACGATCGGGGTGACGCTGGCCGCCTCTGCCGGCGTGGCCGGTCTTGCCATCGGCGCCGCGGCGCAGCCGGCGCTGAAGAACCTGATCGCCGGCATCCAGATGGCCTTTACCGAGCCGATCCGGATCGACGACGTGGTCATCATCGACAACGAATGGGGGCGGATCGAGGATATCCGGCTGACCTATGTCGTGGTCCGGATCTGGGACGACCGGCGGCTGGTGGTGCCGGTGTCGAAGTTCCTCGAGAACAGCTTCCAGAACTGGACCCGGGAGACGAGTGCCCTGCTCGGCAGCGTCTTCTGGTATCTCGATCCCGCCGCCGATGTCGCCCGGATCAGGGCGAAGCTGGAGGAGGTCGTTCGGGCCAGCCCTCGCTGGGACCAGCGGTTCTTCAACTGCCAAGTTACTGATTCAAAACAGGATGGCCTGATGGAGGTGCGCGGGCTGATGACCGCCAAGGACGCCTCCACTGCGTTCGATCTGCGGTGTGAGGTGCGCGAGGCGATCTATGCGTTCATCCGCGACGAGATGCCTGAAGCCCTGCCGCGGACGCGAATCATGCCGGCTCCGCCTCCGTCTCCATCTCCAACGGGGCTTCCATCAGCGCCTCGGTGAAGGTCTTGCGCCACCAGCCGATATCTTCGCGCATGATGACGTCCATCATCCGCTGCCAGCGTTCGATGCGTTCTTCGCGCGGCATGCGGAGCGCGAGCATGATCGCGTCGGACATTTCCTCGGCCGAATAGGGATTGATGAGAACGGCGTCGGTCAGCTGGCAGGCGGCACCGGCGAAACGCGACAGGATGAGGACGCCGGGGTCCTCCGGGTTCTGCGCGGCGACATATTCCTTGGCGACGAGGTTCATGCCGTCGCGCAGCGGCGTCACGAGCCCGATCTTGGCGGCGCGATAGATGCCCGCCAGCACGTCGCGAGGATAGCCCTGGTTGACGTAGCGGATCGGCACCCAGTCGATATCGGCGTACGCGCCGTTGATCCGGCCCGCGAGGCCTTCGAGGTTGCTGCGGATCTTCTGATAGCTGCCCACCGTCGCGCGGCTGGGCGGCGCGATCTGGAGCAAGGTGACTTCCTTGCGCTCCTCGGGATGCTCGACGAGGAAGCGTTCGTAGCCGAGGAAGCGTTCTTCCAGCCCCTTCGAATAATCGAGCCGGTCGACGCCGACGATCATGTCGCGCCCCACCGCGGCGTCGCGCATCTGACGATAGGACAGGCGACCCCGCGTGCTGACGGCGAGACCGGCAAATTCCTTGGCATCGATGCCGATCGGGCAGGCCATGACGCGCACGCGGCGATCGTCCAGCACCAGCTCGTCGCCCTCGACGGTCGCGCCCAGTTCGGCGGTGCAATAATCGCGGAACGACGACAGCCATTCGTCGGTGTGGAAGCCGATGACGTCATAGGCGAACAGGCTGCGGACCAGCGCTTGCGCTTCGGGCAGGATGGCGAGCAGGCGGCGCGGCGGCCAGGGGATATGGAGGAAGAAGCCCAGGCGGTTCTTCGCGCCGCGCTTGCGCAGTTCCTGCCCCAGCGGGAACAGGTGGTAATCCTGAATCCAGACCGCGTCGTCTTCTTCGATCAGCGGCTGGACGGTGTCGGCGAAGCGTTCGTTGACGCGCTGATAGCCGCCGGCAAATTCGCGTTCATATTCCGCCAGATCGACGCGATAGTGAAAGAGCGGCCACAGGGTACGGTTGGCGTAGCCGTTGTAATATTCCTCGATGTCCTGCTCTTCGAGGTCGACGGTCGCGGTGGTGACGCCTTCGTTGCGCTGAAAGGTGATCTGGCCGGTATATTCGTCGGTGCGCTCGCCCGACCAGCCGAACCACATGCCCTTATACTGGCGCAGCGCGGAGGCGAGGGCGACGGCGAGGCCGCCCTGTGCGCCCCCGGATTTGGACCCCGTCGGGGCGGACACACGATTGGAAATGATGATCAGACGGCTCAGCGGATCGAACTCCAGGGTTTGGACAGCAGGACGGCGCAGTTGATCATGCCGACCAGCGAATAGGTCTGCGGGTAGTTGCCCCACAGCTCCAGAGACGTAGGGTCGATGTCTTCGGACAGCAACCCTGACGCGGTACGCCGTGCCAGCATCTCTTCGAAGAGAGCCCGCGCATCGTCGTGGCGACCGGTGGCGTGCAGCGCCTCGATCAGCCAGAAGGTGCAGACGTTGAAGGCGGTTTCGGGCAGGCCGAAATCATCCTCCGTATCGTAGCGCAGCATGAAGCTGCCGCGACGCAGGCCCTGCTCGACCGCCTCGAGCGTCCCGAGGAAGCGCGGGTCGGTGGGTTCAAAAAAGCGCAGGTCGAGCAGCTGGATGAGGCTGGCGTCGAGGTCGTCGCCCGAGAAGGTCGCCGACATGCGATTGGTGTCGGGTCGCCACGCCTTATCCTCGATCACCCCGCGGATATGGTCGGCGCGATCCTGCCAGAAGGTGCAGCGATCCTCCATGCCCAGCGCATGGGCGGCATTGGCGAGCCTGTCGCACGCCGCCCAGCACATCGCGACCGAATAGGTGTGGACGCTCTGCCGCGTGCGCAGCTCCCACAGGCCGGCGTCGGGCTTGTCGTAATGCGTCCAGGCGCGTTCGCCGACCTGTTCGAGGCGGTGGAAATCCTCGACCGTATTGAGGCGCAGCAGGCGCTGGTCGAAGAAGGCGTGGACGCTGCACAGCACGATCTGGCCGTAGGCATCATATTGATGCTGTTCGTAGGCGGCGTTGCCGACGCGCACCGGGCCCATGCCGCGATAGCCGGCCAGATCGGGCGCGAAGCGTTCGGTCAGCGTCGCTTCGCCGAGGACGCCGTACAAAGGCTGGATATGGCCGCCGCGCGCATCGTCGACGATGTTGCGCAGATAGCCGAGATAGCCCTCCAGCACGTCGAGCGCGCCGAGGCGGTTCAGCGCCTGGACGGTGTAATAAGCGTCGCGGATCCAGCAGTAGCGATAGTCCCAGTTCCGCTCCGACCCCGCATGTTCGGGGATCGAGGTGGTGAGCGCGGCGACGATCGCGCCGGTTTCCTCATGCTGGCACAATTTGAGGGTGATCGCCGAACGGATGACGACGTCCTGCCAGTCCAAGGGGATGGCGAGGCCGCGCGTCCATTCCTGCCATTCGGCGATCGTCTGCGTAAGCATCGCCTCCATCGATTCCGCCAGATCGCCGCTGAAGCTTTCATCGGGGCCGAGGAAGAAATGCAGCGGGCGTTCGAGGCGGAAGATGCGCTCTTCCTGGATCATGCCGATCGGCGCGGTGGTGGTGAGGCGCATCTGCATCGTATCGAGGTTGATGCGCAGGTGGTTCGACCCGCCGATCTGCTCGCGGCACGCACCGCCCCAGCCACAGGTAGTGCGCAGCCGCATCGTCATGCGTGGGCTGCCCGACACCGGACGGACGATGCGCGCGAAGGCGACGGGGCGGTAGGTGCGGCCGAGGCGATCGAAGCGGGGGCAGAAGTCGATCACCTCCAGCGCGTTGCCGGCGCTGTCGGTATGCGTGCTGACCAGGATCGGGGTGTTGCGGATGTACTGCTGTTCGACCGACACCGAATCGGCGATCTCGACGCTCCAATAGCCGCTCTCCGGCTCCGCGCCGCCGACGAGGGCGGAGAAGAGCGGGTCGCCGTCGACGCGCGGCACGCACGCCCAGACGTAGCGGCCGGCGCGATCGATCAGCGCGCTGACCTGACAATTGCCGATCGGCCAGAGGTCTACGCTGGTCATGCGTTGAGGCTTTCGGTTGCGGCTTCGAGCCAGGAGAGGGTGTCGGCGACGCTGTCGATGCGCCAGGCGGCGGCGGTGGCGCGGGGCGCGCCGATCAGGATGCCGGCGCCGCCGAGCGTCGCGGCGGCGGCCATGGCGGGTTCGTCGGTATCGTCGTCGCCGAGGAAGACGGGTTTGTAACCGGTGAGGGCGGGGGCCTGCATCATCTGCCGCAGCGCGCTGCCCTTGTCGGCACCGGCGACGCGGACCTCGACCATCATCTTGCCGGTTTGCAGATGGAGGCCGGCACCGGCGGCGAGGCGGGTAGCGAGCTGCGTCGCTGCGGTTTCGGCCGTGGGAACGGCGCGGTAATGGAGCGCGGCGCCGAGCGGCTTTTCCTCGACCAGGACGCCCCGTGTTGCAGTTGCGAAGTCGTGCATGTCGGCGACAATACGGTCGAGCGCGGCGGGTCGTTCCGCCTGGTGGACGCGTCCGTCGGGCCAGGCGACCTCCAGCCCGTGGCTGCCGGAGATGGCGAAGGCGGGGGCGCCGAACAGCGCGCGGATGCCATCGACCGGCCGGCCGGAAATGATCGCGACGCGGCCGTCGAGCGCGTGCGACAGCCGCTCGATCAGCGTGGCGAGGCGCGCGTCGACGCGAACGGCGTCGGGCCGCTCCTGCAATTCGACGAGCGTTCCGTCGAAATCGAGGAACAGCGCGGCGTCGCGCAACAGGTCGGCGGGGGGCGGGGGCAGGTGCGTCACGGCGTCGCTGTCCGGGATCGGGGCGGGCGGGTCAAGCGGGTCCGGCGCCCGAGTCGGCGTTCGAGTCGGGGGCTGCGGAAGTGGACGAAGTGGACGATACGTTTTGCTCGGAAACGCCCCCTGCGCCGGGCCGCCGTGGGATGGGCGGGCGAGCGGAGGGCGCGGAGCATGGCGGGATCATAGCGGATCGGCGGCGTGTAGGACAGGGGTGGCTTGATACAGCGATGCTTATAAGGTCGGCTGGTCGACGCAGAGGGGCTGGGTATGAACGGGTTTCAGATAACGGTCGTCGTCTTTGCGCTGATCGTGATCGCGGTCAGCGTCTGGTCTATCATTACCGTCGTACGCTCGCCCGATTTCCGCTGGAAGCCGTTGTGGGTGGCCGGATGCCTGATCGGATTCGTCGGTCTCGGAATTGACTGGACTCACCCTAACGACCTGCTCTTCCTGTTTGGGTTTACGGCTCCGGTCGTTATCGTGTTCAAGGTTCTGACGACGGGGCAAGTTATCGTAAAGACGGGGTTTCCCCTTGTGTCGGCGGTGGCTCTCGCCAAGGCGCATTGGAGGATACCATCGATCGATGGTCCAGGAAGATGACGGGTATTCGCGGCGGCCCGATCAGAGAGCTTCGGTAGTAGCGAGTGGTTCATTAACCATCCCGTGCAACTGCCTGCCCATTCCGACAGTGAAAGACTTTCATGCCCTCTGCCCCCATCATTGCCGCGACGCTGATCGTGCGGGACGAGGCGCGGTGTATTGCGCGGTGCCTGGAGAGTGTGGCGCCGTTCGTCGACCGGATGGTGGTGGTGGATACCGGGTCGTTGGACGATACCGTTGCGATCGCAGACGGTTGCGGGGCGGAGGTGCATCGACTCGACTGGCCTGACGATTTCGCGGCGGCGCGTAACCATGCGCTGGGACTGGCCGATGCGGACTGGCATCTCGTCATCGACGCGGACGAATGGATCGTGTCCGGCGGCGAGACCTTGCGCGACTGGTGCGCAGGGGGCGAGCGGCTGGGGCGGGCGTGCGTGCTGAGCGACGATGGCACGGGCGCGACGACGACGCGGAGCTGGATCACGCGGATGCTGCCGCGCGGCGTGCGGTTCGAGGGGCGGGTGCATGAGCAGGTCGCCTCCGCCTTGCCGCGCGTGCGGACCGGACTGCATATCGGGCATGACGGCTATCGCGCGGCGCAGCTTGCCCGCAAGCACGATCGCAACCATCGGCTGTTGCTGCCGGAGCTCGCTGAGCGGCCGGGGGATGCGTATCTGCTGTACCAGATCGCCAAGGATGCCGACATGCGCGGCGACGGCGCGGCGTCGGCGGAGGGCTATGCGCAGGCGGTGGCAGCGACGCCGCCGGACGCGGGCTGGCGGCACGAGCTGGTGACGTGTGCGATCGCCGCGCTGGCGAAGGCGGGGCGGCTGGGCGATGCGATGGCGCTGGCGGAGGCGGAGATGCCGCGCTGGGCGGAGTCGCCGGATTTCTTCTTCGTGCTGGGCGACCTGTTGCTGCATCACGCCATCGCCGATCCGGCGCGGGCTATCGACCAATGGCTGCCGCTCGCGAGCGGGGCGTGGGAGCGGGCGATCGCGATCGGCGAGCGGCCCGACCTGGAGGGCAGCGTCGCGGGGCGGGGCAGTCACCTCGCCCAGCATAATCTCGACGTGGTGCGGGGGCAGCTGGCGATGTTGCGCGGTTAGCGGGGGCGGCCGATGTGGCGGTACGCTCGTTCCTCCCCGCCAGGGCGCATCGGGATGAACGGCCCCCGGCCGTTCAAGATCATGCCGGGGGCATGATCGACCCGATGCGGTGGCATGCCGCAGGCATGACGGAGGGGGCGGTCAGGGTTGCGCTGTGTTACGGGGAGCGTCCCTGTCCTCCCCCTCCGTCACCGCCTTTCGGCGGCGCCACCTCCCCCTGGCGGGGGAGGACTTATCACCCCACACGTCAGGGGCGTCAGGCGTCGCGCCATGCCCCCGGCGCGAGGTCGCCCAGCGTCCAGTCGCCGATCCGCCAGCGCACGAGGCGCAGCGTCGGGTGGCCGACGGCGGCGGTCATGCGGCGGACTTGACGGTTACGTCCTTCGCGGATGGTGAGGCGCAACCAGCGGTCGGGGATCGCCTGGCGCACGCGGATGGGGGGCGTGCGCGGCCACAGGTCTGGCGGCTCGATCGCCTCCACCTCGGCGGGGCGGGTGGGGCCATCCTTCAGCATCACGCCGGCGCGCAGCGCGGCAAGGGCAGCGGCGTCCGGCACGCCTTCCACCTGCACGAGATAGGTCTTGGGCAGCTTGAACTTCGGATCGGCGATGCGCGCCTGGAGCCGGCCGTCGTCGGTCAGCAGCAACAGCCCTTCGCTGTCGCGGTCGAGCCGGCCGGCGGGATAGACGCCGGGTACGTCGATGAAGCGCGACAGCGTGACGCGCTCCGCCGGCGTGCCGCGATCGGTGAACTGGCTGAGCACGTCATAGGGTTTGTTGAAGAGGATCAGGCGGCTCATGTCGGCTCGTGCAGGGAGGCACGCCCGATGTAACGGCGCGCGGCGATGCCGGCCATGGCGATCCGCCCGAACGGCCGTCCGTCGCGCATACGACAAGGGAGGCGCCGGCCGGCACCTCCCCGTTCGTCATCCAGAAGACGCGATCAGCCGAGCTTGGCGGCCATCAACGCCTTCATGTCGACGTTCGGACGCGCGCCGAAGTGGCTGATAATCTCGGCGGCGCAGATCGCGCCGAGCTTCAGCGACTCTTCCAGGCCCTTGCCCTGCGCCTGACCGTGCAGGAAGCCGGCGGCGAACAGATCGCCCGCGCCGGTCGTGTCGACGACGCGCTCGATCGGCTCCGCCGAGACTTCGGCACGCGTGCCGTTCTGCAGCGCGCAGGCGCCGTGCGCACCGCGCGTCACGACCAGCGTCGGCACCTGCGCTGCGATCTTGGCGACCGCGGCCTCGAAATCCTCGGTTTCGGCGAGCGCGGCCAGTTCGCCTTCATTGGCGAACAGGATGTCGATCAGGCCATCCGCGATGAGCTGGCGGAAGTCGCCGCCGTGGCGACCGATGCAGAAGACGTCGGACAGGGTGAAGGCGACCTTGCGACCCGCCTTGCGTGCGGCCTCGATCGCGACGCGCATCGCGGCGCGCGGCTCTTCCGGGTCCCACAGATAGCCTTCGAGGTACAGGATCGCAGCGTCTTCGATCATGCCGAGATCGAGCGCGGCGGCGGGCAGGAACTGCGATGCACCGAGATAGGTGTTCATCGTGCGCTGGCCGTCCGGCGTCACGAAGATCAGGCAGCGCGCCGTGGTCGGCTGGCCGGGGCGCACGTCGGTGGTGAAGGCGACGCCCGCCGCGCGGATGTCGTGCGCGAACACTTCGCCGAGCTGATCGTCGGCGACCTGGCCGATGAAGCCGGTGCGGCCGCCGAGCGCCGCGATGCCGGCGACGGTGTTCGCCGCCGACCCGCCCGACACCTCACGCCCCGGACCCATGCGATCGTAGAGCGCGTCGGCATCCTCGGGCGAAAACATCAGCTGCATCGAGCCCTTGGCGACGCCGATCGACTCGATGAACGCATCGTCGGCCTGCGCGAGGATGTCGACGATCGCATTGCCGATCGCGACGACGTCATAGGTGGGTTGGGACAAGGGAAGCTCCGGTAAAGTCAGATGTCGCTCCCTAGGGGGCAGCGCGGTTTCGCGCAACGCGGGTGGGGCGGGGTGGGGTGGGGCGCGCTTGCCTCATTCCCACCGTCACCCCGGACTTGTTCCGGGGTCCACCGGGCCGCGGGGGAGTGGCTGGAGGCTCTGACCGTCCCCCTCGCCGCAGAGTGGACCCCGCTGAGTTCACAAACGAAGTGCAACACCTGAGACAGGTGCTGCCATGTCGACCTACCACCAGCTCACGCTTGAGGAACGCTGTTCGATTGCCCGGCTTCATGAAGCCGGGCAATCGATCCGGCAGATCGCTGCAGCTCTGGATCGCGAGCCGTCGACCGTCTCGCGCGAGTTGAAGCGCAATGGTGCGAAGGTCGGCTATCGGCCCGCTTACGCACAGGCGCAGGCTGCCGCACGCCGCTGGCATGGCAGTCGCCTGGAGCGCGAGGACGCGTTGCGCGAAGCCATCCTCGACCGCTTGGCCGCCGGCTGGTCGCCCGAGCAGGTTTCAGGCCGGCTGCGCCGCGAGGTCGGGCAACCGGTCATCAGCCATGAGACGATCTATCGCTTCGTTCACGCCCAGCTCAAACGCACCAACGACCGGCGCTGGCGCCACTATTTGCCACGCGCCAAGTACAAGCGCGGCTGGCGGACCAAAGGGGGCTGGCCGCGCTCGACCGGCCGGTCGATCCACGAGCGACCCGGCCAGGTCGCCTCCCGCTGCGAGGCCGGGCACTGGGAAGCCGACGCCATGCTCTTCTCCAGACCCGGCCACGCCGTGATCGTCGCACACGAACGTACCTCACGCCTCACCATCGCGGTGCGCCAGGACAGCCTCAAGGCCGACGCCGTCGCCAGGGCGCTCGTCACCATGCTGCACTCCGTCCCGCCTGCATTTCGCAGGTCCCTCACCTTCGACAACGTCCTATGTCGGGAAGCAGCGGCGGGTTTTGGCCAGCAGATATCCATGCGCCGACAACCGTCGGCGCGGCATGCAATCTGAGCCAGATGGCTCCCACCGTCAACGGGATCGC
>NZ_JAFCUK010000014.1:0-85578 GCF_049896485.1 Sphingomonas sp. DC4900 | reverse complement strand
CAAACGCAATCTGCTCTTCCGTGTATCTCGACTTCTTCATGTCCCAGCTCCTTGCCCGCAGGCTTCAAAGGGCCGGAAAACTCTCACTCAGCTTGGATGAAAAAATAGGGAGGACGTCAATGTCGGAAACGGATAAAGTTGGGTTAACCGCGCTGACGGGCTTGGCCGGCTGAAATCAACCAAAATGCTTTCCGGCCGTCACCAAGTCAAATTAAGTCCATATTGACCAATAAGGGAAACGCCATCGCCATTACCGCTCCCGTAACCAGTCATAACAGGGAGTAGACATGGACAGGATCTTTGCCATTTGCCGCGCCATGCGGTGGGGCGCCGGAATCATCGCGATGAGCGTCGGCTGTGTCGACGCGGCGATTGCCCAGGAGGCGTCGAGCGCATGGAGCCTGTCGGCCGAATACACGGTCGATCTCGTCGGCGTGGCATCGGGCGGCATCGAACGCGGCGTGCGCTATCTCGACAATATCGACGTGATCGCCGAGGCCGATCTCGACGCGCTGATCGGATGGCATGGCGGCAAGGCGCATGCAGCACTGCTCAACAACATGGGCGGCAAGCCCAACGATCTCGCCGGATCGATCCAGGGCATCAATAATATCGAAGTGTCGCAGGGGCGCTTCAAACTCTACGAAGCCTGGGTCGAGCAGGCGCTAGCGCCGGGCTGGTCGCTGCGGGCCGGGCTGTACGACGTCAACAGCGAATTCTACCAGAACGATGCGGCGGCATTGCTGATCTCGCCGATGTTCGGCGTCGGATCGGAACTGGCGGCGACGGGGGTCAACGGCCCGGCGATCTTTCCCTCGACGGCGCTCGCCGCCCGGCTGCGGGTCGAGGCCGGCAAGACCTATGGCGCATTCGCCGTGGTCAACGCGCGCGCCGGTACGATCGGTGACGAAAATGGCATCGACTTCACCGGCCGCGATGGCGCGCTGCTGATCGGCGAAGCGGGCTGGACGGGCAACGGCCGCATCGCCGTCGGCGCCTGGACCTATACGCGCACCCAGCCGACGATCATTCCGCCGGAAATCTCGCAAGGGCCCGGTTTTCACGCGTCGCGCGGCGTATATCTGATCGCCGAGCGTCTGCTCGCCGGCAAGGCCGACGCCCCCCGCCAGCTCGAAGGGTTTTTGCGGCTGGGGCTGTCCGAGGGGAAGACGACGCCGTTTCGCGGTGGGTGGCAAGGCGGCCTGCTGCTGAAACAGCCCTTCGCATCGCGGCCGGACAGCGCCGTTTCGATCGGGGCGGGCAGCGGCGTGCTGTCGAACAGCTATCGCAGCGCCAATCCGCCGGAACTGCCCGCACTCGGCCGGGCGGAAACGATCATCGAGGCGACCTATACCGATACGCTGATCAAGGGCGTCTCCCTGCAACCCGACATCCAATATGTCATCAACCCGGCGGCGGACCGCACGATCCGCAATGCGCTGGTGCTGGGGTTGCGCCTGACGCTGGGCTGGTCGGCGCACTGACGCTCGGGCGCACCGCACGAAAAAGGGGCATCGCGTGCCGTCACGCGATGCCCCTTTTTTTACGCTCGCCCGCCCCGAAAGGCGGACGACAGGCCGGATCAGCCCTTCTGCGCAACACCCGAAGCTGCGGCGACTTCGGCGGCAAAGTCGCTCTCTTCCTTCTCGATGCCTTCACCGAGCTGGAAGCGGACATAGTCGACCAGCTTGATCTCGGCGCCGGCGTCCTTGCCCGCCTTGGCGACGACGTCGCTGATCTTGGTCTTGCCGTCCATCACGAACAGCTGGCTGACGAGCGCATGCTCCTTGCGGAACTTGGCGATCGAACCTTCGACCATCTTGGCGATGATGTCGGCCGGCTTGCCCGATTCGGTGGCCTTTTCGGTTGCGATCGCGCGCTCGCGCTCGATCTCGCCCTCGTCCAGGTCTTCCTCGTTCAACGCCTTCGGGAAGGCTGCGGCGATGTGCATCGCCAGCTGCTTGCCGAGCGCCTGCAGCGCGTCTTCACCCGCGTCCGATTCGAGCGCGACAAGCACGCCGATCTTGCCGAGACCCGGCGACGCCTGGTTGTGGACGTAGCTGACGACCGCGCCCTTCGACACTTCGAGGCGCTTGGCGCGGCGCAGCGACTGGTTTTCGCCGATCGTCGCGATGTTGTTGGTCAGCACTTCCTCGACCGTCTTGCCCGAGGGCATCGATTCGGTCTTGAGCGCATCGACGTCGCCACCGGTCGCCAGCGCGATCTGCGCGACTTCGCGGACGAACTGCTGGAACTGGTCGTTCTTGGCAACGAAGTCGGTTTCCGAGTTCACTTCGACCGCCGCACCCTTGGTGCCGCTGGTCGCGACGGCGACGAGGCCCTCGGCCGCGGTACGGCTCGACTTCTTCTGCGCGGCGGCCAGGCCCTTGGTGCGCAGCCAGTCCAGCGCGGCGTCCATGTCGCCGGCGGTCTCGTTCAGCGCCTTCTTGCAGTCCATCATGCCCGCGCCGCTCTTCTCGCGCAGGTCCTTGACCATCGCTGCGGTGATATCAGCCATGTGCATATCCTCTATAGTCTGAATGTGTTTGCGGGCGGGGTAGAGCGCACGCCCTGCCCCGCCCGCATGAAAGCATCGTGACGGTGCTTATGCGTCGATCTGACGCTCGGCCTCCGCTGCCGCACCGGCGTCCGCCGACACCGGTTCGACGGTCAGCGCTTCCTCGACTGGAGCGACGTCCTGCGCACCCAGGTCGACGCCGCGGCGCGACTGCTGCTCCTGGTTACCGCGGGTCGCGGCGATCGCCACGGCTTCGCAGTACAGGCGGATCGCACGGCTCGCGTCGTCGTTCGCGGGAACCGGGAAGGCGATGCCGTCCGGCGAGACGTTCGAATCGAGGATCGCGACGACGGGGATGCCGAGCGTGTTGGCTTCCTTGATCGCCAGCTCTTCCTTGTTCGCGTCGATCACGAACATCACGTCGGGGATGCCGCCCATGTCGCGAATGCCGCCGAGCGACAGTTCGAGCTTGTCGCGCTCACGGGTGAGCTGCAGCACTTCCTTCTTGGTCAGGCCGTGCGTGTCGCCCGACAGCTGCTCTTCGAGCGCCTTCAAACGCTTGATCGAGTTGCTGATCGTCTTCCAGTTGGTGAGCATGCCGCCCAGCCAGCGGTGGTTGACGAAGTGCTGGCCCGAACGGCGCGCCGCATCGGCGACGGCGTCCTGCGCCTGGCGCTTGGTGCCGACGAACAGCACCTTGCCGCCGCTGGCGACCGACGACGAGATGAACTCGAGCGCACGGGCGAAGAGGGGAACGGTCTGCGACAGGTCGAGGATGTGGACGCCGTTACGGTCGCCGAAGATGTAGGGCTTCATCTTCGGGTTCCAGCGGTGGGTCTGGTGGCCGAAGTGCGCGCCGGTCTCGATCAGCTGCTGCATGGTGACGACGGGAGCCGCCATAGGATAAGTCCTTCCGGTTAATGCCTCTGGGAAGCGGATGACGGCGGCCGTTCGGCCACGCGCACCGGGCTATGATGCTTCCCATGCGGGGTTGAGGAGCGCGCCCTTAGCGAAAGCCACGCGCCCGTGCAAGCCGGAACATCCGCTTGACACATGGAACGTAGATGGAACATACAGGGTTCATACGGTGACCCAAGCCCACCCCGCCCCTTGATGGAGATCAACAAGGGGCCGAAATGGGCGAAAATCAGACGTTTATGGGAACTCACCGATAAAACATGGGTTTAGCGAGTTATCCACAGGGTGCTCGCAACCCTGCGAGGGAGTTGATTCGATGGTTGCAGTGCTATCCGGTCTGGTGTTCGTAGGCGCGTTTCTGGCGGCGGCCGGGGTGATGATCGCCACGGTCGCGCCGCAATGGCGCCGCATCGCCCGCCTCGCCTCCGGCCATATCGAACCCGCGTTCACGCCGCTGTCGCAGCTTGCCCGCGCCGAGCGCCGCATCGCCGTCAGGCGCTGGGCGTCGGCTCCGGTGCCCGCGGCCGTTCGCCGGCTACGCGCAGCCGCCTGACCCGGGCGTAGCTGGCGATGCTGAACGGGATGGTCAGCAGATAGCCGAGGCAGATCACGCTGAGCGTATGCCACGGCGCCGATACCAGCGCGGCGCCCAGGAAGACCACCGCCGCGATCGCCTCGAACCGCACGGTGCGGCGAAGGCGTAGCGAGGTCCACGAGAAGGTCGCGACGCTCGACACCATCAATAGCGCGACGAAGGCGACCCAGAGGGCGACGAGCCAGGGTGACGTGAAGATCGGCTCATCGGTCCAGAACCAGAAATACATCGGCAGCATGGCGAGGCCTGCCCCGGCGGGCGCCGGAACACCGGTCAAGAACCCCGCCGATTTGTGCGGTTGATCCGTCTCGTCGATCTTGGCGTTGAAGCGGGCGAGACGCAAAGCGCAGAACACCGCCAGCACCAATGCGCTGATCCAGCCGATGCGGGGCAGCGCGGCAAGCGACCAGAGGTAGAGGATCAACGCCGGCGCCACACCGAACGAAATGGCGTCGGACAGCGAATCGAGCTCGGCACCGAAGCGGCTTTCGCCGTGCAGCATGCGCGCGATACGGCCGTCGAGACCGTCGAGCACACCGGCGATCATGATCATGGCAACCGCGCTCTGCCATTCGCCGCCGATCGCGAAGCGGACGCCGCTAAGGCCCGAACATAGCGCAAGGGCGGTGACCGCATTGGGCGCCACCGCGCGCAGCGGCAGGCCCCGCGGACGGCGAGGCAGGCGACGGCCGGCGAACCGGCCTTGCGACAGCGGGGGGCGCTGCTCCGACGAATCGTCCATTATTGGGCGATGCCGGTGACGGGCACGCCGCCGACGCGGCCGATGACGGTCTCACCGGCGATCGAGCGCTGGCCCAATGTCACCTGCGGGATGATATCGTCTGGCAGGAAGACGTCGACACGGCTGCCGAAGCGGATCAGGCCGATACGCTGGCCGGTCGCAACCATGTCGCCCGGCTTGACGAAGGGTACGATGCGGCGCGCGACAAGGCCGGCGATCTGGGTAAAGCCGATGCGGCGACCGTCGCGACCTTCGACGACGATATGCTGGCGTTCGTTCTCATCCGATGCCTTGTCGAGATCGGCGTTGAGGAATTTGCCGCTGATATAGACGACCTGGCGGATCGTGCCGGCGATCGGCGTGCGATTGATGTGGACGTCGAACACCGACATGAAGATCGACACGCGCGTGAGCGGCGCATCGCCGAGGTCGCCGACCAGCTCGCGCGGCACTGGCACCTTCTGGATCATCGTGACGAGGCCGTCAGCGGGCGCGATGATCAGCCCCTCGCCCGTTGGCGTCGTACGGACGGGATCGCGGAAGAAGGTGAGCACCCAGACGACGACCGCGAGCAGCGGCCAGAACAGCACCTTGGTGAGCACCGTGCCGAGCAATGTGATGCCGAGGGCGATGGCGGCGTATTTGTGTCCTTCGGGGTGAACCGAGGGGAAGCGCCACTTGACGGTCGTCGTCGGCAGCGGCGTGTGGGGAGGCTTTTCAAGCGATGACATAACGCGCAGGTGTAACCGTGACGTTCCTGCAACACAACGCTCTCGGGCCGAAGGCGCGCGCCGGTGGTTGATCCGCGTGGCGCTTGTGCCTAGACGCACACGCAAACTCCCCTTGCAGGAAGAGCATATGGCCAAGATTCAGGTGAAGACGCCCGTCGTGGAGATCGACGGCGACGAAATGACGCGCATCATCTGGGAATGGATCCGCGAACGCCTCATCAAGCCGTATCTCGACATCCAGCTCGATTATTACGACCTCGGCGTCGAGCACCGCGATGCGACCGAAGACAAGGTGACAGTCGACGCCGCCAAGGCGACGCAGAAATATGGCGTCGCGGTGAAGTGCGCGACGATCACGCCGGACGAGGCGCGCGTCGAGGAATTCGGCCTCAAGAAGATGTGGAAGTCGCCGAACGGCACGATCCGCAACATCCTGGGCGGCGTGGTGTTCCGCGAGCCGATCGTCATCAAGAACGTCCCCCGTCTGATCCCGGGCTGGACGCACCCGATCGTCGTCGGCCGTCACGCGTTCGGCGACCAGTATAAGGCGACCGATTTCCGCGTTCCGGGCCCGGGCAAGCTGCGCCTGGTCTTCGAAGGCGAAGACGGCACCGTGATCGACGAAGAAGTCTTCCAGTTCCCGTCGTCGGGCGTCGCGATGGGCATGTACAACCTGGACGATTCGATCCGCGATTTCGCCCGTGCGTCGATGCATTACGGCCTGAACCTGAAGTGGCCGGTGTACCTCAGCACCAAGAACACGATCCTGAAGGCCTATGACGGCCGCTTCAAGGACCTGTTCGCCGAGGTGTTCGAGGCCGAGTTCAAGGACAAGTTCAAGGAAGCGGGCATCGTCTACGAACACCGCCTGATCGACGACATGGTCGCATCGGCGCTGAAGTGGAACGGCGAGTTCGTGTGGGCGTGCAAGAACTATGACGGCGACGTGCAGTCGGACCAGGTCGCGCAGGGCTTCGGCTCGCTGGGTCTGATGACCTCGGTGCTGCTGACCCCGGACGGCAAGACGGTCGAGGCGGAAGCGGCGCACGGCACCGTCACGCGCCACTATCGCCAGCACCAGCAGGGCAAGGCGACGTCGACCAACCCGATCGCGTCGATCTTCGCCTGGACCGGCGGCCTGAAGTATCGCGGCAAGTTCGACAACACGCCAGACGTCGTCCGCTTCGCCGAGACGCTGGAGCGCGTGTGCATCGAGTGCGTCGAGAACGGCCAGATGACCAAGGATCTCGCGATCCTGATCGGCCCAGATCAGCCCTGGATGACGACCGAGCAGTTCTTCGAGGCGGTGCGTTCGAACCTCGAGCAGAAGATGGCGAACTGGGCGTAAGCCCGTCGTCTAACGACTAAAAGAAGGCCCGGATGCGTCGCGCGTCCGGGCCTTCTTTCGTGTCGGCGATCAGTCGTCGGCGTCGCCGTGATTACCGTAGCCGGCACCCGATTCGTCGGGGACGCTGGTATCGGGCACCGCGCCGTCAGGGCGTTCGTTGGGTTCGGGCGTGTCGGGATCGGTCATGCTGCGCTCCTGCCGGCCGCATCAGTGCGGGATGGGAGAACGCACGGATGCGCCCCACTTATCCCTCACGCGCGACAGATCGGCGCGGCGATAGATGGTGATACCCAGCGCCCGCGCGACCGGGTAATAGTCCGTGGCCAGCGTCGCGTGGATCATCGCTTCGGATCGGCCGACGGCGATTGCTGGGGGTTTGGCGGCGAGGACCCGCATAAGCTCGCGACGCGGATCGACCCCGATCGCGCCCGCCTCGCTCGGTTCTACGAGGTGAGGCGGAAACGGATAGCGGGTCGGCAGACAGGCGTGCGCCGCGGTGTACAGTGCAGGCGGCGCATCGAAGACGAAGGGGCAGCCATGATCGCGATCCTGCCCGAAGGCAGCGGCGAGCGATGCGAGCTGGCGACGGATCATCGCGGTCTCGCCCCAGTGTGGATAACCACTCAGATACAGCATCACCGCACCGGCCAGCGCCGCCAGCCAGCGCAGCGCCGGGCGATCGAGCGCGATGCCGGCCGCGACCGCGAGGGGCACCAGCAGCGGCAGGGCATAATGGTTGAAATAGGGGGGGACGAGCAGCCAGCCGATGATCGCGCTCGCCAGCCAGCCGGCGAGGAACAAGCGGCGTTGCCCATAGTGCATCGCGAGACCGCGCACCGCCAGGCCGAACGGCACCAGCAGTACGACGACCGCGCCGATCAGCCGCGCCGCGATCGGATCGCCGGGCGTCAGGCGCCGCAGGAAGATCGACTGGACGTTGGCGAACCACCAGGCGCCGCCCTGCCCCATGGCGGCGTAAGCGCCCGCCGCTATCAGGGTCGGGAGCAAGGCGGCGAACGCGTAAACTAGGGCATCCCGGGCGGTGCGCGCGTGGCTGCGTTGGTGACGCCATGACGCGACCAACAGCGTCACTCCGAAGAACCCGCCTTCGAACACCACGGTCGGCTTGATCTGAAGCGCGACGCCGACCAGCAGCATCGCCGCGATCCCGCTGCGGCGTCGGCCCGCCAGCGTCTGCCAGGTCAGCCATGCGGCCAGCACCATCGGCAGGTCGTAGAAGACCGGCGACTGCCCGCCGCGCCCGCCGATCAGCGACAGCCAGACGAGGTACAGGATGGCGCCGGCGAGCGCGGCTTTCGGTCCGGCAAAGGGGCGCACGAGCATCGCGATGCATCCCGCCGTCGCCACCGCCGCGGTCAGCGCGACGAGATGATAGGCGATGATCGCGTCGATCGGCAGCGCGGCACTGGCGGCGTAGATCAGGAACAGACCGATCGGCTTGCGATCCCAGATGTCGAAATAGGGAATCGCGCCGTCCCACATCCGCTGGCCGACGAGCAGGTACATCTGTTCATCGAGATCGACGAGCGGGTTGCCGATATCAGGCAGCCGCAGCGCCAGCGCGACGAGCGCGAGGATCAGCCAGATGCGGCGCGAGGTCATGGATTTCCCGATGCGCCCGTCATGGTTAGCGGGTGCCTAACGGCGGCGGGGGGCGATCGCGTTGCTACGGCGGGACTGTTCCCCGTGATCTCGTCGCAGGATCGGATGCCTGCTTCCTCGTTCGCTGCGGTCGGGGTAAAAGCGGGACCCCGGATCAAGTCCGGGGTGACGAGGGGGGGCTCTCATGAGCGTGGCGGGCATGTCAGGATGTCTTCGCGATGGTACGGGCAGTGCCCGAAAACGCCCCGTCATCCCCGCCTTGTGCTGGGATCCCGCTTCTTTGTCGCCGCGCCCGGAGCAGTAGCGGGACCCCGGATCAGGTCCGGGGTGACGAGGGTTGCTTGGCACTCCCCCCGTCAGAACAGCTCGCCCTGCGGGCCGGCAGGCGGGCGGAACAGGTCGGTACGGAGCGTCACGCCGCGGTTGGCGAGGCGGTGCTTGCGGCAGGCAATGGCGAAGCGGGTGCGCATCAGCTCGGCCCATGGCCCTGCCCCCTGCATACGCGTGAAGAAACCGGGATCGTTGTCGCGGCCGCCGCGCAGGCTCTGGATCGTCGCCATCACCTTGCCCGCCCGATCGGGGAAGTGGGTGTCGAGCCAGGCACGAAACAGCGGCGCGACCTCGTGCGGCAAGCGGACGGGGATGAAGAAGCACGCGCGGGCGCCCGCCCCTGCCGCACGTTCGACCAGATGCTCGATCTCATGATCGGTGATGGCGGGGATCACGGGCGCGATCGAGACATAGACCGGTACGCCCGCATCGGCGAGCGCGCGCACCGCCTTCAGCCGCCGTTCGGGATGCGGCGCGCGCGGTTCGATCGTCATGGCGACACGCGGATCGAGCGAGGTGATCGACACTGCAACCGCCGCCAGTCCCTCGGCGGCCATGGGGGCCAGCAGATCGATATCGCGGATCACGCGGTCCGCTTTGGTCGTGATCGTCAGCGGATGCCGTGTCTCGCGCAGCACCTCCAGCACGGCGCGGGTGATCCGCCAATCGCTCTCGATCGGCTGATAGGGGTCGGTGTTGGTGCCCAGCGCGATCGGCGCGACGGCATAGCCGGGCTTGCCCAGCTCGGCGCGGAGCAGCTCCGCCGCCTGTGGCTTGGCGAATAGCCGGCTTTCGAAATCGAGGCCGGGCGACAAATCGTGAAAGGCGTGCGTCGGCCGTGCGAAGCAGTAGATGCAGCCGTGCTCGCAACCGCGATACGGGTTGATCGAGCGATCGAAGCCGACGTCGGGCGAGGCGTTTCGGCTGATGATCGTGCGGGGCTGCTCGATCGTCACGCTGGTGCGCAGCGGTGGCGCTTCGCCGTCGATCTCCTCGCGCGCGTCGAGCCAGTCGCCGTCCGCCTCCACCTGCGGCATGTTGAAGCGGCGGCTTTCGCTATTCAGCGTCGCGCCGCGGACGGCGCGTCGGGGCTTGGGACCGGCCATTGCCTAAGGCTAGGCGCAGACGTAGAACGTATCAAGAACGAAATGGGAGCATTCGATGGCGCGTCTGAACTATCTCGAGCTGCCGGTGGGGGATCGCGCGCGGGTCAAGGCGTTCTACGCCGAGGCCTTCGGCTGGACCTTCACCGATTACGGGCCGGACTATGCCGCGACGACCAGCGGCGACACCGATGTCGGACTGGATGCGGCACCGGATCGCGTCGCGGCGCCGCTGCCGGTGATCGAGGTGGACGATCTGGAGGCGGCCCTCGCTGCGGTCGAGGCTGCGGGCGGGCGCGTGACCGTGCCGATCTTCGCCTTCCCGGGCGGCCGGCGCTTTCACCTCGCCGACCCGGACGGGCATGTGCTGGCGGTGATGCAGCCGGCGTGACCGTCGCGCCGGCCGGCTTCGGTCAGCGGCGTGCCTTCGCCAGCTTCTTGAGCACCATGTCGCGCTTCAGGCGGCTGATATGGTCGATGAAGAGCACGCCGTTGAGGTGGTCGATCTCGTGCTGCATGCAGGTGGCGAGCAGGCCGGTCAGCTCTTCCTCATGCGCGGCGCCGGTCTCGTCCTGCCAGCGGACACGGCACGATGCGGGGCGCTGGACGTCGGCGTACTGTTCGGGGATGGACAGGCAGCCTTCGTTATAGGTGCTCGTCTCGTCGCTGACCGACAGGACTTCGGGGTTGATATAGGCCTTGGGCGCCTTGATCGGCTTGTCGTCCTCGTCCTTTTCCTCCTGCAGGTCGATGACGAGAATGCGCTGATCGACGCCGACCTGGATCGCGGCGAGGCCGATGCCATGCGCAGCGTACATCGTGTCGATCATGTCCTGCACGAAGGCGCGCGTCTCATCGGTGATCGAGTCGACGGGCTTGGAGATCAGGCGCAGGCGCGGATCGGGGATTTCGACGATGGGAAGAACTGCCATCGCGCGGAGCTAGGTCCCGGGGCGTTTGCCGTCAAGATTGGGGTGACCTCGCGATCAGGCGACCGGCCGTCTTGCGCGCAGGGCCTGGGCCAACGTGCCTTCGTCGAGATAGTCGAGTTCGCCGCCGACCGGCAGGCCGTGCGCGAGCTGGGTGACGCGGACGGGAAAGCGCTCGATCCGGTCGGCGAGATAATGAGCGGTCGTCTGGCCCTCCAGCGTGGCGTTCATCGCGAGAACGACCTCGTCGATGCCGCCCGCCTCGATCCGGGCGACGAGCGCGTCGATGGCGAGGTCTTCGGGGCGCACGCCCTCGAGGGCCGACAGGCGGCCGCCAAGCACATGGAAGCGACCGGGAAACAGACGCGAGCGTTCGAGCGCCCACAGGTCGGCCACCTCTTCTACCACGCACAACGACCGTTGATCGCGGCGCGGATCGGCGCAGATCGCGCAGGGGTTGGCCGTATCGACGTTGCCGCAGATGCCGCACGTCTCCAGCCGCTCGTCCACTGCCTCCAGCGCGGCGCGCAACGGGCCGAGCGCGGCCTCGCGTTTCTTCAGCAGGTGCAGCACCGCGCGACGGGCGGATCGGGGGCCGAGGCCAGGAAGGCGCGCGAGCGCCTGGGTCAGCGCCTCGATTTCGGGGGATGCCATGTGGAACAGATAGGGGGTTGCGCCCTGCCCCGCCAGCGCGTTGAAGGCCCCCATGCGGATCATCTTCATGGGAACCCCGGCCTTCGCGCGCGACGTGCTGGATGCGGTGCTGGCAGCGCCGGGGCATCAGGTCGTCGCGGTCTATACGCAACCGGCACGGCCGGGCGGTCGGCGCGGGCGCGAATTGGTCAAATCGCCGGTCCAGCTTCGCGCCGAAGAGGCAGGCCTACCGGTATACGATCCGGTCAGCCTGAAGGGCGCCGAGGCACAGGCGACGTTTGCTGCACTGAATGCGGACGTGGCGGTAGTGGCAGCTTACGGGCTGCTGTTGCCGCAGGCGATCCTCGATGCCCCAAAGCATGGTTGCCTCAACGTCCACGGCTCGCTGTTGCCGCGCTGGCGCGGGGCGGCGCCCGTGCAGCGTGCGATCCTGGCCGGCGATGCCGAGACGGGGGTCGGGATCATGCAGATGGAGGCGGGGCTCGATACCGGCCCCGTGCGGCTGGAGGGGCGAGTCGCGATCGAGCGGCAGACCGCGGGCGAACTCACCGATGCGCTGGCGGCGCTGGGCGGGCGGCTGATGGTGGACGTGCTCGACGATCTGGAGGGCCATCCGCCGGTGCCGCAGCCCGAGGACGGCATCACCTATGCCCGCAAGATCGACAAGGCCGAGGCGCGGATCGACTTCACGAAAAGCGCAGTCGAGGTCGAGCGGCTGATCCGCGCTATGAACCCGGCGCCGGGGGCCTGGGTGGAGATAGCCGGCGAGCGGGTGAAACTGCTCGCTGCCGAGGTGCTGCCCTTCTCCTTCCCCGGCGGCGAGGGGACGACGGTGGATGCGGCGCTGACGATCGCATGCGGCGACGGTGCGATTCGTCCGACTCTGGTGCAGCGCGCCGGGCGCGGCGTGACGAGCGCGGAGGAGATGCTGCGGGGCTTCCCGGTGCGGTCGGGGACGCAGCTTTGACGCGGTTCGCGCTGACGATCGAATATGACGGCCGGCCGTTCATGGGCTGGCAGCGGCAGAAGCACGGGCCGAGCGTGCAAGCGGCGCTGGAGGAGGCGGTGTTCGCGGTCACCGGCGAGACGGCCGCGGTGCACGCCGCGGGGCGGACCGATGCGGGCGTGCATGGGCTGGGCATGCGCGCGCATGTCGATATCGCCAAGACGATCGCGCCGTTCCGGTTGATGGAGGCGCTCAACGCGCGGGTGCGGCCGGCGCCGGTCGCGGTACTCGACTGCGTGGAGGTGGCAGACGATTGGCATGCACGCTTTTCGTGCGTCGGGCGCAGTTACGAATATCGCATCGTCAACCGGCGCGCGCCGCTGACCTGGGAAGCGGGGCTGGCGTGGCAGGTGCCGCAGCCGCTCGACGCCGAGGCAATGGCGGCGGCGGCGGCGGTGCTGGTCGGACGGCACGACTTTACCACCTTCCGCTCCGCACATTGCCAAGCCGACAGTCCGGTGCGGACGCTGGATATGCTATCCGTCGAGCGGAATGGCGATCAGATCGCGGTACGGGCGGCGGCTCGGTCGTTCCTGCACCATCAGGTGCGGTCGATGGTGGGGTGTCTGGCGCTGGTCGGACGGGGGCAGTGGTCGGTTGCCGACGTCGCCGATGCGCTCGCGGCGCGGGATCGCGCGCGGCTGGGGCTGAATGCACCGCCGGATGGGTTGTTCTTCATGACGGCGGTGTATTGATTCACGCGAAGGCGCGAAGGGTACATCGACAGGACGGAGGCCGTCCTGCCAACCGCCGACGGTGGCGTCTGCCGATCGCGGCGCCCTGGCAGGACCTCTTCGCGGCGTCGTGCGAACCCTTTAGCGAACGAATCGCGCGGCGAGTTCGACGTGGGTGGACCAGCGGAACTGGCCGACGGGCTGGATCCAGTCGATCCGCCAGCCACCCTCCACCATCATCTTCGCATCACGCGCGAAGCTGCTGGGATTGCACGAAACATAGCCGATGACCTTGGTCTGGCACGCGGCGAGCGCCTCTGCCTGATCGCGGGCGCCGGCGCGCGGCGGATCGATGACGATCGCATCGAAGCGGTCGAGCTCCGCCACGGTAAGCGGACGGCGGAACAGGTCCCGATGTTCGGTGAAGATCGGGCGCCCGCCATGAGCCGCTCCGGCTTTCAGCGCCATGATCGCATCCCGCGCGCCCTCGGCAGCGTACACTCGCGCCGGCAGGGCGAGGGCGAAGGTGCCGAGGCCCGCGAACAGATCGGCGATCGTGCCCGCGCCTTTGGTCGCTTCGCGCATGGCGGCGACCAGCGCATCCTCGCCTTCCTGCGTCGCCTGCAGGAACGATGCGGGCGGCAGCGGCACGGGGTGCCCGCCGAGCGTGATGGTCACCGGCTGCGGCTCCCAGCGCGTTTCGAACCCGTCGCCGCTGTCGAGCGTGAAGCGGGCGATGCCGTGTCGCTCGCAAAAGGCCGTGATCGTCTCCGCGGCGGCAAGGCCGTCTGCGGACAGGTTTGTGACGAGGATGTCGGGGCCCTGATCGGACAGGGTCAGGTGGACGTCGCCGCGGCGCTTGAAACCGAGCTTCTGCAGCAAGGCGCGGAGCGGCGCGACCACCGCGAACAGTTCTGGCGCGAGGATGTGGCATTCGCGCACGTCGACGATGGCGTGGCTCTTCTCGGCGGAGAAGCCCAGCAGGATACGGCCGCCCTTGCTCTCGACATGCAGCGTCGCGCGGCGGCGGGTTTGCGGCGGCGAGACGAGCGGCGCGCGCAACGGCGCGGTCAGCCCCTGCGCGTCCAGCGCGCTGGCAACGCGATCGGTGACGAAGGCGGCGTAGGATTCGTCGTCGAGATGCTGGAGCTGGCAGCCGCCGCATTCCGGGAAATGGCGGCACGGCGGCGTCTGGTGATGCGGGCCGTGGGTCAGCGTACCTTCGGGGCCGAGCAGATCGCCGGGCGCCGCGAAGGCGGCATGGCGACCGTTGGCAGTGACGCCATCACCACGCGCGGCTACGCGGACAATCGTATCGGGGGGCAGAATCGTATCGGAATCGGTCATCCGCCCGCCCTGACGGGCGTCAGCGCATTTGCCAAGTCGTCGGCGATGAAGCTGGCGCCGAGCCGGCGGGCCGCCTGCGCGTGCAGCCAGACGCCCGCACTCGCTGCCGCGAGCGGATCGGTGCCGGCATGGGCAAGTTGCGCCGCGATCGCGCCGGCCAGCACGTCGCCGGTGCCGGCGGTCGACAGCCAGGGGTTGCCGCGCGGATGCACGATGGTGCGAGCGGGCGCGGCGACGATGGTCGTGGGGCCCTTCAAAACGACGACGGCGCCGGTGCGCCGCACTGCCGTACGCGCGCGATCGACCAAGGAACCCGCGATTTCGCCGAACAGGGCTTTGAACTCGCCCGCGTGCGGTGTCAGGATGACGGGGTGGGACCGCCCGGCAAGCGTGTCCGGGTCGAGCAGGTGCAGCGCGTCGCCATCGACGACCAGTGCGTGATCGTCGGCGGCGATTAGCGCCTTCAAGCGCTGCCGTGCGTCGTCGTCGCGTCCCAGCCCCGGACCGATCAGGATAGCGCCAATCCGCGGGTCGGTCAGCGCGTCGGCATCAAAGGGGCGGTGAACGAGCGCGTCGGGACCACCGCGGCCGCCGTCGCCATAGAGCGCGACATAGCCCGCTCCGCTGCGCAGGGCGGCGATGCCGGAGAGCCGCGCGGCGCCTTCCATCGCGCCGACGACCACGGCGACCATGCCGCGCGTATATTTGTGCGACTCGGGCCCGGGCTGTGGCAGATGCGGCGGCGTTGCGACGACACAGTCGGCGGGTCGCTCGCTGAGACCCAGGTCGATCAGGCGGATCGTGCCGCAGGCGCTGGCCGCCGGTTCGAGGACATGCGCCGACTTGAGGGCGCCGAGCGCAAGGGTGAGCGTCGCGGGGTGTGTCGCAACCCAATCGGGCATGGCGCCCGTGTCGGCATCGACGCCGCTCGGCAGATCGGCGGCGATCACGACCTGCGCTGCACCGGCAAGGCGGGCAAGCGCTGCGTCGGTGGCGCGGGGCAGCGGTCGCGACAGCCCCGTGCCGAACAGGCAGTCGATCAGGACCGGCGCAGGCCGTGCCGAGTTCAGCGACTCGACATCGCCCTGCCAGCCCCGGTGTGCGGCGGAGGCGGCGGGTGTGCGAGGGGCCTCATCCGCCGCGACTCGTACGCTCAAGCCGAGACGTTGCAGAACCGATGCGGCGACATAGCCGTCGCCGCCGTTGTTGCCGGGTCCGCAGAGCACGAGCACATCGGCGCCTGCAGTCAGACGGCGCACGGCAGCGGCAATGCCCTCGCCTGCGCATTGCATCAGCGTTTCGACAGAAATGCCCGACGCGACGGCGGCATCCTCCGCGGCGCGCATCTGTGCTGCGGTCAGGATCGGCTGGCCTTCGGGCGGAATCATTGTGTCGACGCGATCGTCGCGGGCAGGCGGTAGCGATCGCTCCCGATCGCCACCTCGATCGACTGCGGATCGATGATCGAAACGCGCGCCACCTGCGCCCCGTCGGCCGCGATGACGCCGCGACCGTCCTGCGTGACGCGCAAGCGGTGAAAACCCCCATCGTCGTGGCGGACGGTGAGGATCAGCCCGCGATCCTCCCGCGTCCGTTCCACCGTGCAAGTTCGACGCAATGCGTCGCTGCCGTGCGCGCAGAGGATCAGGTCTGCGTCGTCGGCGGCGCTGCGCTGATCGCTTTCCGCCTTGGTCAGCGCCTGGGTATTCGCTGTGTCGGCACCACGATCACCGCAGGCGGCAAGCAGAAGCAGTGCCGTTCCCGCCACCACCCTGCCCGCCGCCAGCGGACGATCAGATATCCGCATAGACGTGGCGTTCGGCCTTTGCGCCGGGGTGGGTGACAGCGCCTTGGAAGGCGGGACCGACGTTCTGGGCATAGCGCCACAATGCGCCCGCGCCGTAATCGTTCACGCGCGGCGTCCAAGCGGCGCGGCGCGCGTCGAGCGTGGCGTCGTCGACCAGCAGATCGATCGTGCCCGCCTCGGCGTCGATGCGGATCGTGTCGCCGTCCTCGACCAAGGCGATCGGGCCGCCTTCGGCCGCCTCGGGTCCGACGTGGCCGATGCAGAACCCCCGCGTCCCGCCCGAGAAGCGGCCATCGGTGATCAGCGCGACCTTTTCGCCCATGCCGAGACCGTAGAGCGCCGCGGTGGTCGACAGCATTTCGCGCATGCCCGGGCCGCCCTTCGGTCCTTCGTAGCGGATGACGATCACCTCGCCCTCGTTGATCGCGCGCGCTTCGACGGCGGCAAAGGCGTCTTCCTCGCAATCGAAGCACCGCGCCGGGCCTTCGAACTGCAGGCGGTGCATGCCCGCGACCTTCACGATCGCGCCATTGGGGGCGAGGCTGCCACGCAGACCGACGACACCGCCGGTCGGCGTGATCGGCGTGGCGATATCGTAGATGACCTTCTGGTCGGGGTTCCACGTCACCTGATCGATATTCTCGCCGAGCGTCTTGCCGGTGACGGTCATGCAATTGCCATCGAGGAAGCCGCCAGCGAGCATCGTCTTCATCAGCATGTAGACGCCACCCGCCTCATGCATATCCTTGGCGACATACTGGCCACCGGGCTTCAGGTCTGCGATGTAGGGTGTTGTTTTAAAAGCCTCTGCGACGTCGAACAGGTCGAAATCGATACCGGCTTCGTTCGCCATCGCGGGCAGGTGGAGCGCGGCATTGGTCGAGCCGCCGGTCGCGGCGACGACGCGCGCGGCGTTGATGAAGGCTTCACGCGTGCAGATGTCGCGCGGGCGCAGGTTGCGCGCCACCAGCTCCATCACCTGCGCGCCTGCGGCCACGGCGATCTGCTCACGCGTGGTGTAAGGCGCCGGCACCATGTTGCTGTTCGGAAGCGATAAACCGATCGCCTCGCCCACGCAGGCCATGGTGTTGGCGGTGAACTGACCACCGCATGCGCCGTGACCCGGGCAGGCGACCTTTTCCAGCTCATGCACCTCGGACAGCGGACATGCGCCGGCGGCGTACTTGCCGACGACCTCGAACACGTCGACGACGGTAACGTCGCGGTCGTGGAAGCGGCCCGGCAGGATCGATCCGCCATAGACGAAAATCGACGGGATATTGAGGCGCAGCATCGCCATCATCATGCCGGGCAACGACTTGTCGCAGCCGGCGAAGCCGACCAGCGCGTCGTAGCAATGGCCGCGGACCGACACCTCGACCGAATCGGCGATGACCTCGCGGCTGACCAAGCTGGCCTTCATGCCCTGATGGCCCATCGCGATGCCGTCGGTGACGGTGATCGTGTTAAACCGGCGTGGCATGCCGCCGCCCTGGATCACGCCCGCTTGCGCGGCATCGGCCTGTGCGTTGAGCGTCGTGTTGCACGGCGCTGAATTGTTACCGGCGCTCGCCAACGCGACGAAGGGCTTGGCGATATCCTCTTCGCTGAGGCCCATCGCATAATAATAGCTGCGATGGGGCGCGCGTTCGGGGCCGACGGAGACATGGCGGCTGGGCAGGCTGGTTTTGTCGAACTGGGTCATGGCGACGCCCTATGTCGCGAAAGCCCCCATCTGCGCAAGCTTGTTACGCGTAATATCGTACTCGCGCCCGACGGAGAATGCGGTCCTCGATGGAGAAATAGAGCGATATCATGTCGTTCTCGACAATTGTTGACGCGGCGAAGGCGATATCGGTCTTGGCGCGATCTTCCGGTGGTGGCGGCAGGATCAACGGTTCGATCCCACGACCGGTGACCGCCCCGAAATCCGGCGAGAAGCTGATCCAGCCGATCCGCCAGCGCGCGTCCAGCGTCGCACCATTGTAGAACATCACCGGATCCGCACCGGGCAACTGACAGATCGGGCCGGTGGACAGGTGCCAATTGTCCCAGGATTTTGGCCGGATCGGAAACGGATCGTCGAGCGATGTCCAGGAATCGCCGAGCCGGTCCGCACGGGCGATGCCGACGCGCGACGCGCCGACGCCCTTTTCCTCCGCCGCGGCATATTCATAAAATAACCGCCAGCCGTCGTGCGGTGTCGGGGCGAAGGTCGCCTCCTTGATATTGCCCTCGCCTTCGGGCGCGGCGAGGACGACGCGGCGCTTGGTCAGCCGGTCGAGCGACGGGCCAGTCGCGGCGATCATCACGCCCTGGCTGCGCTTGGCGTCCACGCCGGTGTAATAGACGACGTAGGTGCCATCGTCGGTCCTGAGCACCGTCGGGTCTTCGCAGCCCCCTGCGTCCGGGTCCGTCGGATCGCTGCCCGGAGCGATGGCGATATGATCGTCGAGCGTGAAGGTCAGGCCGTCATCGCTCCACCCGCTGGCGATGAGGCCGGTCGGATCGTTTGGTCCGAGCGGGTCGGGCACGCCGCGCACCAGCATGCGATAACGCCCATCCTCGCGCCAGACGAAAGGGCTCATCAGGTCCATGCCATCAAGCGGCGAACCGGGCGCGATCGTGACGTCGTCGAGCGCTTCGACAGCATAGGTCGGCATCGGTCAGGCCCCCTGCGCGATAACCAGGCTGAGCGCACCGTCGATCGTAACCGTCGTCCCGGTGATGTAATCCGCGGCGGGCGAGAGCAGGAAAGCAACGAGCGTCGCGACCTCCTCGGGCTTGCCGGCGCGCCCCCAGGGAATGTTGGCCTCGAGCGACTGGCGATAGGAGGCATCCTCCATCGCATGTTCGTTCATCGGCGTCAGGATCATGCCGGGCGCGACGCCGTTGACCGCGATCTTCGCGGGCGCGAGTTCGAGCGCGAGCGTCGCCGTAAGCTGGGCCAAGCCGCCCTTTGCTGCGTCATAGTCCACGCCGCCCGGTCGCGGCGCCCGCTCGTGGATCGACGAGATGTTGACGATCCGCCCGCCCTGCCCGGCCTTTTCGGCGGCCCGCACAAAACGGCGGCAGGTCAGGAAGGGGCCATAGAGATCGGAGCGGATGACGCGGTCGAAATGGTCGAGCGGCATATCGACCAGCTTGGTGCCGCTCATGTTGAGACCGGCGGAATTGACCAGCCACGTCGCCGTGCCGAAGCGGCGCTCGGTGTCGGCGAACAGCGCCTCGACTGCGTCTTCGCTGGATACGTCGCACTGGATCGCGTGGACTCGATCGGCGCCCGCGGCCTCGGTGACCTTGGCCGCGGCATCCGCATCGCGGAAATAGGTGAAGACGACACGCGCACCCGCCTTCGCGAGGGCGGTGACGCACGCCGCCCCGATACCGGACTCGCCGCCGGTCACCACCGCGATCGGATTATCTGCCATGCACCTTGCCCCATCGTTGCGTCCGGAATCGACGCTACCAATGCGATGGGGCGGTCAATCGTTCCGGTGACAAATGCGTCATGCCGGACGAAGGGCGTTACAGCGCGGCGAGAGCCTTGGCGACGCCGTCCATCGTGAAGGGCTTTTGCAGCACCGGGCGATCGCGGAAGCGGCTGTCGACGCTGTCGTCGCTGCCGCCGGTCGCGAACACGAACGGAATGTCGCGTGCGGCGAGCGCTTCGGCGACGGGCGTGCTCTTCTCACCGCCGCGCAGGTTGACGTCGAGGATCGCAGCGTCGATGCCGCCGTCCTCCACCCGCGCCAGGGCGCCAGCCACCGTATCGACGGTGCCGACCGGCGTCTTGTCGAGCACCTCGAGGAAGTCCTCGAGCATCATCGCGATGAGCGGTTCGTCCTCGACGATGAGGATCTGGGTGAGCGCAGACATGCCCCAGCCCTTACCCGTGGTTGTTACACGCTGACAACCACTCGTTTGTAACGGTGTGCTATCGCGTCGTGAGGACGTCGCGCGCGGCTTCAGCCAATTGCTGCACGCTGAAGGGCTTGGGCAGGAAGGCGACGTTGTCGAGGTCGATCGACTTACGCAGTTGCTCCTCGGCATAGCCCGACATGAAAATGATCGGCAGGTCGGGGTAGCGATCGCGCGCGTGGCGGACCATCGTCGGGCCATCCATCGTCGGCATCACCACGTCGCTGATGAGCAGGTCTGGCCGGCCATTGCGATCGAGCAGCTCCAGCGCCGCCTCGCCATTCTCCGCGGTCATCACGGTATAGCCCTGCCGCGTCAGCGCGCGTTCGGCGACGGCACGGACCATATCCTCGTCCTCGACGAGCAGTATGGTGCCGGTGCCCCAGACCTCGACGGGCTTGGCCGGCGCCCGCGGCGCAGGTGCTCGGGTCGCGGTGCCTGCGGCGTGGACCGGCAGATAGATGCTGAAGGTCGCCCCCTGCCCCGGCTTCGTATCGGCAAAGATCCAGCCGCCCGACTGTTTGACGATGCCGTAGACGGTGGACAGGCCGAGCCCGGTGCCCTTGCCCACTTCCTTGGTGGTGAAAAAGGGTTCGAAGATCTTCGGCAGCACGTCGGGCGGAATCCCGCCGCCGGTGTCGCTGACGATCAGCGCGGTGTAATCGGCGACCGGCAGGATGTCGGTGCCCATCGCCCGCACGTCCGCCGCGGTGACGCTGCGTGTCTGGATGGTCAGCGTACCGCCACCGCGCGGATTATGCGCCAGCATCGCGTCGCGCGCATTGACCGCGAGATTGACGACGACCTGTTCGAGTTGCCCCGGATCGGCGCGCACGGCGCCGAGGTTGCGGCCATGGCTGACGTCGAGGCGAATCTGCTCGCCCATCAGCCGCTTCAGAAGGTTGGACACCTCCGCCACCACGTCGGGCAATTGCAGCGTCTGCGGGCGGAGCGTCTGCTGGCGGCTGAACGCGAGCAGCTGGCGCGTCAGGCTGGCGGCGCGGTTCGAATTGGTGCGGATCTGCTGGATGTCGTCGTAATCGCTGTCGCCCGGCGAATGGCGCATCATCATCAGATCGCAATGGCCAATGATCGCGGTGAGGATGTTGTTGAAATCGTGCGCGACGCCGCCAGCGAGCTGGCCGACCGCCTGCATCTTGGTCGCCTGCGCGACTTCCCGCTTTAGGCGGCTTTCCTCGCTATTGTCCTTGAGGCTGAGCAGCACCGCCGCATCGCCCAGGCCGCGGGCACCGGCGATAGTGAGCGCAACCGGTTCGTCGGGATGATCCTTCAGTCGCACCGCCATGTCCGAAGAATGCGTCGCACCGCTGGCGAAACGCCGGATCGCGTCGGCGACCGCCGCCTTGTCCTCACGCACCACCAGATCGCCCGGATAGAGCGGCGCGGCGGCGGGATCGACGCCGGCCGCGCGCACAAAGGCGTCGTTCATCTGGAGGAAGCGGCCCTCGCGATCGACCAGCGCCATGCCGAAGGGCATCAGGCTGACGAGGCTGCGCACATGTTCGGACGCGCTGGCACCGATCGCCGGGGCGGTGTCCACGTCATCAAGCAACGCAATCAGCGTCGGCGCGTCGGGAATATCGGTGAAGGGGACCTCCACCACGCGCAACGGCGTGCCGTCCAGCCCCTCGCGCTCGAAACGGACGAGGCCGCGGCTGTCGGTGATGAGCAGCCGCGCGAAGTCGCGCCCCTCCAGCCCCGTCTCGGCGGCGATCGCACGGCGGGCAAGCAGGCGGTTGGCGGCACGGACGCGGCCATCGCTGCCCAGCAGCGCCGCCATGACGCCGGAGGTGCCAAGCCGCTCGCCCATCGCCCCGGTGACCAACGCTTCGGTCGAGGCGGCGGCATCGTGCTGCCGAACGATGGCGAAGCGCCAGACGAGCATGTCGCCCTCATCGCCCGCACGCGCGATCTCTGCGGTCAGCCGGTGTGGCCCGGCGCGAAGGCCCCGCACCTCGCCGCGCCCGTCGCGCCAGGCGATGCGGCCGGCGTTGCCGAGTTCGGCGACGCCCTCCCCGGCCAGCGGCAGGCCGGGCGGAGTAGGAAAGCCTTCGAACAGCGCTTCATAGGCATCGTTGGCGCAGACCAGCCGACCGGCGCGATCGGTGATCGCCACGGCGTCGGTACTCGCCTGCGCGACCGCGCGGGTGAAGGCCCAATCGATCGTCGGTGTCGCCGCGACCCTGACCGGCGCCAGCATCCGCCACGCGATCACCGCGCCGGCGGCCACGATCCCCGTGGCGACGAACCCTGCCGCGGCGAC
This sequence comes from Sphingomonas sp. DC4900, assembly GCF_049896485.1. Classification (NCBI taxonomy): domain Bacteria; kingdom Pseudomonadati; phylum Pseudomonadota; class Alphaproteobacteria; order Sphingomonadales; family Sphingomonadaceae; genus Sphingomonas; species Sphingomonas sp. DC4900. The sequence continues at coordinate 63,048 of NZ_JAFCUK010000014.1, read as the reverse complement.
GATGCTGCCGACCAGCCACAGCACGAGCGCCGCGGCCGCCACCGTCGCAGCACCGGCGACGAGCGCAGCGGCCCGGGTGGGGTTCAAATGTGTCGAAAGGGGGAGCGAGGCCATGCCCGCCCGTCATCGCGGGATCGGGCGGGGCGCGTCAAGCGATTGGTGTAGTGGGGTTGCTTCCGCGCCCCATGGCCGTTCGTGCTGAGCCTGTCGAAGCACGGGTTTCGACCTGCGGGACGATGCTTGTGGTGGACCTGCCCTTCGACAGGCTCAGGGCGAACGGCGGTGATGGTGGCCCCGCTTCCCCCGGCACGCCAGGGGAAGCGGGACGGTATCACCAGATGCGGACGCGCTGGTCCGGCGTCAGCACCAGCTTGCCACCCGGCGCGGGCTTGTAGGCGCCGTACCAGGGATCGAGGTTGCGCACGACCCAGGCGCGCTGCTGCGACGGGCTGTGCGGATCGGTCATCAGCCGCTGCTTCAGGTTCGCCTCGCGATAGTTGCGACGCCAAACCTGCGCCCAGCCGAGGTAGAAGCGCTGGTCGCCGGTCAGGCCGTCGATCACCGGCGCCTCGCGTCCGCCCAGCGACGCCTTGTACGCGTCATAGGCGACCGAAAGGCCGGCGAGGTCGGCGGTGTTCTCGCCCAGGGTCAGCGCGCCGTTGACGTGCATGCCGGGCAGCGGTTCGTAGGCGTTATACTGGTCGACGAGCCGCTGGGTTAACGCCTTGAAGCGCGTGACGTCCTCCGGCATCCACCAGTCGGTCAGCTGACCGTGCGCGTCATACTTCGATCCCTGGTCGTCGAAGTGATGGCTCAGCTCGTGGCCGATCACTGCGCCAATACCGCCGTAATTCACCGCCGGGTCCGCCTTCGGGTCGAAGAACGGCGGTTGCAGGATCGCGGCGGGGAAGACGATCTCGACCATGCCGAAATTGGCATAGGCGTTCACCGTCATCGGGGTCATGCCCCATTCCCAGCGCTGCAACGGCTTGCCGAGGTGGCTGATGTTGTATTCGTGACCCCATTGGCGCGCGCGCAGGGCGTTGCCGAAGGCGTCGCCCTTGAAGATCTTGAGGTTGCTATAATCGCGCCACTGGCTCGGATAGCCGATCTTCGGCGTGAAGGCGGCGAGCTTGGCGTGCGCCTTCACCTTCGTCTCGGGCGCCATCCATTCGAGCTTGTCGATGCGCTTGCCCATCGCCGCAATGACGTTCTTGACCAGCTGGTCAGCCGACGCCTTGGTTTCGGGCGGGAAATATTGCGCGACGTACAGCTTGCTGACCTCGTCCGACAGCGCGCCGCTGGTGAAGCCGACCGCGCGCTTCCAGCGATCTTCCTGCTGCGGCGTGCCCGACAAAGTGGTGCCGTAGAAGGCGAATTGTTCGTCGTCGAACGCCTTCGGCAGCACGCCCGCAAACCCGTCCAGGCTGCGGACCAGTAATTGATCCTGCAACACGCCGATCGGCGCGGCGCCGATCAGCTTCGCGATGCCGGTGACGGCGCTCGGCTGCGACACGATCAGCGAATCGACGGGCGTGCCGACGCCCTTCAGATAGGTGACGAAGTCGAAGCCCGGCGCGCTCTGCACCAGCTGCGCGACCGTCATCTTGTTATAGGTCTTGTTGGCGTCGCGGCTGTCGACGCGGCTCCAGCTGACCTCAGCGATCTGCGTTTCAAAATCGACGATCGCCTTGGCGCGCTCCGCGGCATTGGGCTCGCCGGCGAGCGTCAGCACCTTGGTCAGGTGCGCCTCATAGGCGGCCTTCTCCTTGGCGTTCTTTTCCTGCAGGTAATAGTCGCGATCGGGCAGGCCGAGGCCCGACTGGCGCATCTCGACGACATAGGTTTCGGGCGCCTTGTCGTCCTGGCCGACACCGCTGCCGAACGGAATGGCGACGCCGTTGCGGTCCGCCTGCGCGAGCAGCGAGGCGTAATTCGCCTTGGTCGCACGCTTGATCGTGTCGAGCCACGGCTTGATGGGCGCAAGACCCTTCGCCTCGATCGCGCCGGTGTCGAGATAGGTGGCGTAGGCCGTGCCGATCTTGGAGCCCGGCTGCTTCGCCGCGGCCTCCAGAATGCCCCTGGTGCGATCGCGCGACAGATCGGCGAGCGTGTCGAACGCGCCGAAGCTCGACTTGTCGGCGGGGATGGCGGTCGTCTTCGCCCAGGTGCCGTTGGCGTAGTTGTAAAAATCGTCGCCCGGCGCGATGCTGCGGTCCATGCCCGCTTCGTCGAAGCCGAAGGCGCCGATCTGCGGCTTGCCCGCTGCGGCGGCCGTAGGTGCTTGCTGTGCATAGACGGCGCCGGCAAGCGCCGATGCGCCGAGCAGGCCGGCGATGAGATAGGTCTTCATGGTCTCTCCCCGATGGGTCGGTCTGCTGTACAGATCACGACCGAGTACGTCTCATTCCGTTCGCCCTGAGCCTGTCGAAGGGCGGCTCTCCGCCGGCAAAGCGCCCGAGTGGGGCGCCCCGCCCTTCGACAGGCTCAGGGCGAACGGGTGGTTAGGAAGGTGATAGAGCCAACGCAGGTTCGTGCCAAAACAAAACCGCCGCCCGCGGATGGTCGCGGGCGGCGGCGGCGGGATCACCAGATCTTGATGCGATCGGCGGGGGCCAGATAGAATTTCTGGCCCGGCTTCACGTTGAACGCCGGATACCAGGCGTCGAGGTTGCGGACGACATAGGCGCGCCACTGGCCCGGCGTGTGCGGGTCGGTGGTCAGCTGATTCTTGATCGAGGCCTCGCGCGCCTTGGTCTGCCAGACCTGGCCGAAGCCCATGAAGAAGCGCTGGTCACCGGTGTAACCGTCGATGACGGGCGCCGGCTTGCCCTTCAGCGACAGCTTGTACGCGTCATAGGCGACGTTGATGCCGGCGAGGTCGGCCATGTTCTCGCCCAGTGTCAGCTTGCCGTTCACGTGCGTGCCCGGGATCGGCTCATAGGCGCCGTACTGCGCGACGACCTTGTCGGTCAGCGCGTTGAAGCGCGCGACGTCCTGCGGCGTCCACCAGTCAGAGAAATTGCCCTTGGGATCGAACTTGCGGCCCTGGTCGTCGAAGTGGTGGCTCAGCTCGTGGCCGATCACCGCGCCGATCGCGCCATAGTTCACCGCGGGGTCGGCGTTGGGGTCGAAGAACGGCGGCTGCAGGATCGCGGCCGGGAAGACGACCTCGTTCATCAGCGGGTTGGCATAAGCGTTCACCGTCTGCGGCGTCATGAACCATTCGCTGCGGTCGACCGGCTTGCCGATCTTGTTGAGCTGGCGATTGTATTCGAACTCCGCCACGCGGTCGGCGTTGCCGAGCACGTCACCCTTCACGACCTTCAGCGAGGTGTAATCGCGGAACTTGTCGGGATAGCCGATCTTGGGCGTGAAGGCGGCGAGCTTCGCACGCGCCTTCAGCTTGGTCTCGGGCGCCATCCAGGTGAGATTGTTGAGGCGCTTGTCCATCGCCGAAATCAGGTTGCGAACCAGTTCGTCGGCCTTGGCCTTCGATTCGGGCGGGAAATACTTCTGGACGTAGACCTGGCCGACCGCTTCACCCAGGCTGCCGTTGACGAGGTCGACACCGCGCTTCCAGCGGTCCTTCAGCTGCGGCGTGCCGTTCAGCGTCGTGCCGTAGAAGGCGAACTGCGTATTGACGAAGTTCGACGACAGCAAAGGCGCAGCGTTCGAGATCGTGTGAAACGCCAGATATTCCTTCCACACCGGCAGCGGCGTCGCGGCGACGATCTTTGCGGTGCCCGCCTGCGCCGACGGCTGACCGACGATCACGCGGCTCTGATTGCCCAGGCCCTGCGCGTCGAGCATCGCCTTCCAGTCGAAGCCGGGCATGGCGGTGGCGAGCTGCGCGACAGGCATCGGGTTATACCCCTTTTCCACCTGACGCAGCTCGGCGCGATCCCAATGGACCTGCGCGATCTGCTTTTCGAGGTCGTAGATACGCTGCGCCGCGCCCTGCGGGTCGGGCTGGCCCGCCATGCGCATCATGTCGGCGATATAGGTGACGTATTTGGTGCGCGCCTCGGCGAACTTGGGATCATCCTTGAGGTAATAGTCCTTGTCCGGCAGGCCCAGGCCGCCCTGGCCGACGTAGACGGCATAGACGGTGTTATCCTTCAGGTCCTGCTGCACGCCGGCACCGATCGGCACGTCGATGCCGTGGCGCGTCGCGTCGCCGAAGGCGCGGGCGAGATCGGTCTGCGAATTGATCGCAGCGATCTTCGCGAGATAGGGCTTGAGCGGCGTGGCGCCGGCCTTTTCAATCGCGTCCGCGTCCATGAAGCTCGCATAGGTGTCGCCGATCTTGGCAGTGACAGGGTCGCTACCGGGATTGGCCGCGGCGTCTTCGATCACCTTGCGGGTACGCTCGTCGGACAGGTTGCGCAGGATCGCGAAGCCGCCCCAGCTCGACCGGTCGGCCGGGATCTCGGTGCGGGCCATCCAGGCGCCGTTGACGTAATTGTAGAAGTCGTCGCCCGGCGCGACGCTCTTGTCCATCGCGGTCAGGTCGACGCCGAAGCTGCCGAGCTGCGGCTTGCCGGCGGCGGCGGGCGTGGTGGTTGCGGTCGGGCGAGTGCTTTGGGCGTAGACTACGCCGGATGCAGCGGAGGCGAGCAGGAGAGCGGCGATAACCGGTTTGCGCATCGAAGGTCCCTGGTGAGCGAAGCCGGGATTGGCAGACTCACGATGGGCAGTGTTGTAACCAGTTAAAACGCCTCGTCAAATATGGTTTCCGCTGTGACTATGCGCATGGCGATGCCGCCACTTGCGGGCGATCCACAGACGCCAGCCGAGCGCCGTGGCGGCATAACCGACGACCGCGCACAGGCTGGTCAGAACGATGAGGCCTAGGCCGAACGCCGGGCCCTGCGCCCATAGCCAGTGAAAGGCGCCGGTGATCGTCTGCAGCCACCCGGTCGCCTCCGCCGCGGGCTGGGCGATGGCGGGCGCGTCGCTGTGCAGGATCCAGCTGCCGATCTTATAGGCGAGGAACCACAAAAACGGCGTGGTGAAGGGGTTGGTGATGAACGTCGTCAGCGCGGCGACGGGCACGTTGGCGCGGAACGGCAGCGCGAACAGCGCGGCAATGGCGATCTGCGCGACCGGGAACAGGAATCCTGCCACCATGCCCAGCGCGACGCCGCGCGGCACGGAGCGGCGGTTGAAGCGCCACAGGCCAGGCTCCATCACGCGATGCGCGACCGGGCGCAGCAACCGGTTCGATTCCATCGATTCGCGCGTCGGCATATTGGCGCGCAACCAGCGGAACGTCTTGTGCATCATACCGGGGCGCCCCGCCGGGCTCAGCCGCGATCGCGCATGATACGTCCGGCTTCCCGCTTCCATTCCCGCTCCTTGATCGCGGCGCGCTTGTCGTGATCCTTGCGCCCCTTGGCGAGCGCCAGTTCCACCTTGGCGCGGCCGCGCCCGTTGAAATACACGCTGAGCGGCACGAGGGTCATGCCCTCACGCGCGACGGCGCCGTGGAGCTTGTTTATCTCGCGTTCGTGAAGCAGCAATTTACGCGGCCGCTTGGCTTCGTGATTGAAGCGGTTGCCGTGGCTGAATTCGGGGACGTTGGCGTTGACCAGCCACACCTGCCCGTCACGCACCTCAGCATAGCTTTCGCCGATGCTGCCCTCGCCGAAGCGCAGGGATTTCACCTCGGTGCCGGTCAGCGCGATTCCCGCCTCGTAGACGGTGTCGATACTGTATTCGAACCGCGCCTTGCGGTTCTCGGCGACGATCTTCTTCTTGTCGAAGGTGGCGGGCTTGGGACGCGACATGCGGGTGCGATGTAGGGGGTGGCGGGGGACAAGGGAAGCGGGGTGCGCGCGACGTCAGCATAAACCCGCCGTCACCCCGGACTTGGTCCGGGGTCCACTCCGCGGCGAGGGGGGCGGCAAGAGGCCCGGGCCATCCCCCCGTGGATGAGTGGCCCCCGGAACAGGTCCGGGGTGACGGCTCCCGGAACACCGCAACACCTTGCCCGAAACCGATTGCCGATCGCCCTCCATGTGATAGCATCACATCATGCTGGACTGGCGTGGCCTCGTCGGAACCTCGGCCGCCAATGGCTGCTTGGCCCTGATGCTTGCGGGTCTGATGGTGCCGCTCAGAGGGACATGCGCCGATTGCGGCGGGGCATGGGCGTTTTCAGACTATGTTTCGCACTTCCTCGGAATACCGTCACATGCCGCCATCCTGCCAGTACAGACCGCCATGCAGCCGATCGTGGTCGTGGCGTTGCCTTATCGAACCGACAACCGCAGCCCCTGTCCGGATCAGCCGCCGGTGGACAGGCTTCCGACGATCATCGGATCGCAGGCCGTCGCCCTGCCAGCCGTCACTGCCTGTGTCCGTGTCGACGCCGATGGACGGGTCCAGCGCATCCGCACCATCGGAGGCAATCCCGCTGGTACGGACCCGACACTGCGGCGCCTGACCTTCATACCCGCCATGCGCGGTGGCAAGATCGTCGCGTCATGGGTCGAGATCCAAGGTAACCGTTAAATCAGCCCCGCATGCGCCAGCGCCGCGTCCACCGCAGACCGCGAAGCCTCGGACGGCCAGGTCATCGGCAGGCGCAATCCCGTGGGGAAGTCGGGACGGACGCGGGTCATCGCGTATTTTACCGGGCCGGGTGAGGCATCGGTGAACAGCGCATCGTGGAGCGGCCACAGGCGGTCCTGCAATGCCAGCGCGTTGGCATAATCGCCCGACTGGCACGCCGCCTGAAATTCGGCGCACAGGCGCGGGGCGACATTGGCGGAGACGCTGATGCAGCCCCTGCCCCCCATCGCGTTGAAGGCGAGCGCCATGTCGTCGTTGCCGGACAGCTGGACGAAGTCCGGGCCACAGCCTTCGCGGTGGGCCGACACGCGGGCGATGGCGCCGCTGGCGTCCTTCACCGCGACGAACACCTTGGGGAAGGCGGTAACAATCCGCGCCATCGTGGCCGGCTGGATGTCGGTGACGGTACGGCCGGGGACGTTGTAGAGGACGATCGGCAGTTCGGCCGTCTCCGCCAGCCTAGCGAAATGCTGGTAGATGCCCTCCTGGCTCGGGCGGTTGTAATAGGGCGGGACCATCAGTGCGGCATCGGCGCCCGCCTGTTTCGCGCGCGCGATATTGGCGGCGGCGACGACGGTGTCGTTCGATCCGGCGCCGGCGATCACCGGCACGCGGCCCGCGGTCTGGTCGACGCAGACGCCGACGATGTGGAAATGCTCCTCGGCGGTCAGCGTTGCCGCTTCGCCCGTGGTCCCGCAGGGCACGAGCGCCGATGAGCCTTCGGCGATCTGCCAGTCGACCAGCGCGCGATAGGCGGCCTCGTCGAACTGGCCGTCATCGGTGAAGGGCGTGACGAGGGCGGGAATCGAACCTGAAAACATGAGGTAATGCGCGCTCCTGCTGCGTCCGATGCAGCGTTTCGTTCAGGACAGATACGGGCGCAGGCCCTATGATGTCCACATGCACTCCGCCACCCTGCCCGTCAGCTTGCTCCTCGCCACTCTGGCCGGTGTCTCCGCCGCGCCGCAACAGGACGGGCAGACTGCCCCGTCCGCGTCGGTGCCCGACGCGCTCGACCGCTATCGCACGCAGATGGCGAACATGTCGCCGCAGGCGCCGCAAACCCCGGCGGACGGGGCGATCGCCGCCGCGCTGGCGCAGTGGAAGTCGATCGGCCAGACCGACGCCTTTCCGTTCGACAGCTATGCCGGCTTCCTGATGGCGCATCCCGGCTGGCCGAACGAAGCGGCGAACCGCCGCGCCGCCGAGCGCAAGGCGGCGACCGCCAGCCCGACCAGCGTCGTCGCCTTCTTCACCCGCTTCCCGCCGCTGACCGCCACCGGCCTCGTCGCGCAGGCGCGTGCCCTGCAGTCGCTCGGTCGGACGGCGGACGCGCAGGCCGCCGCCCGCGCCGCGTGGCGCAAGGGCGTGCTGTCGGCGGATGACGAAGCGGCAGTGCTGTCGGGTTTCGGCAGCGCGTTGACGCCCGACGATCAGGACGCGCGGATGGACGCGTTGTTGTGGCAGAATGCGACCGGCGTCGCCGCGCGGCAGATCGGCTTCACCAGCCCCACAAGGCGTCCGGCGTTCGAGGCGCGGCTCGCCTTCCGCAGCAATACGGCCAATGCCGCGACTCTGGCAATGACGACGCGGGACCAGTTCGCCAGCGATCCGGGCTATATCGCCGACCGGGCGAGCTATCTGCGAGGTGCTGGCGCCTCCCCCACGGCGCGCTCCTGGCTCGCGCGGCCGCGCAGCCTTGCCAGCCGGCCGGGCAATGTCGAAAAATGGTATGAGGTGCTGCTGACCAACGCCCGTGCCGCCAACGCCGACAATCAATATCAGCTCGCCTACGACATCGCGCGACAGATCGACGACGCCTATCCGGCGGGCACCGATGTATCGACCAAGCCCTATGGCGAACGCGACGATTATACGAGCCTCGCCTGGCTCGCCGGGCAGGTCGCGCTGAAGCAGCTGTCGCGGCCGGCGGATGCGATGGTGATGTTCGAGCGTTACGGTCGTGGCAGCCAGTCGCCGCAGACGCGGGCGAAGGGCTTCTATTGGGCAGGCCGTGCCGCAGAGGCGGCGGGCAAGTCGACCGAGGCGGCGGGCTATTACGCGCGAGCCGCGGGCTATCGCGACCAATTCTATGGGCAACTGGCGCTCGAGCGGACCGGTCGACCGCTGACGGCGCCGCCTGCCGTCCCCGCGCTCGCCGTGGCGCCGGCGGTGCGGCAGGCGTTCGCGGACCGCGAGACGGTGCGCGCCGCGCGTTTCCTGGGCATGATCGGCCAATATCAGGATCAGACCGCCTTCGTCCGCCAGATCGCTGCGGATGCGACGACCGACACCGATCACGTGCTCGCCGCCGACCTGTCGCGTCAGATCGGGCGCCCGGATCTTGGCGTGATGGTCGGCCGCAGCGCGATGCAGAACGGCTTGAGCGATTATTCCGCCACCGGTTTCCCGACAGTGAGCGTGCCTGCGGGCTATGAGGACAATTGGACGCTGATCCACGCCATCTCCCGCCAGGAAAGCCAGTTCGATCGCGCCGCGGTGAGCCATGCCGGTGCGCGCGGCCTGATGCAGCTGATGCCGGCGACCGCGCGCGAGCAATCGGGGAAGATCGGCCTCGCCTATAATCAGGCATCGCTGACCACCGACCCCAATATGTCGATCATGCTGGGATCGAGCTATTTCCAGCGCGTCTTCGCCAATTACGGCAGCTATCCGCTCGCTATCGCGGCTTATAACGCGGGCGGCGGCAACGTGAACAAATGGCTGCGCGCCAATGGCGACCCGCGCTCGGGCGCGGTCGACATGGTCGATTGGATCGAGGCGATCCCGTATCAGGAAACCCGCAATTACGTACAGCGCGTGCTGGAAAATGCCGTCGTCTACGACCTGATGAGCCCGGCGCATGCAAAGTCCAGGGGGCCTGCCAACCTCAGCTGGTATCTGGGCAAGGGACGGCCGGGCTGAGCGGCATGGAACAGCGCCCCAATTACATCACGCCCGCGGGCTATGCGGCGCTGCGCGGCGAGTATGACCGACTGTTCGCGACCGAACGCCCGGCGCTGGTCGAGACGATCGCCTGGGCGGCGGGCAACGGCGATCGCTCGGAGAACGGCGACTACATCTATGGCCGCAAGCGGCTGCGCGAGATCGACCGGCGGCTCGGCTGGCTGGCGAAGCGGATGAAGGCGGCAAAGGTGATCGACCCGGCCCGCGCCGAAGATCGCAGCCGTGTGTGGTTCGGCGCGACCGTGACGATCGCCGACGAGGACGACAATCAGCGGGTGCTAACTCTGGTCGGCGACGACGAGGCGGAGGCGGGTGCCGGCCGCGTCGGCTGGAACGCGCCCATCGCACGGGCGCTGCGCGGGGCGACGGTGGGCGACCTGCGCCGCGTGCTGCTGCCCGCGGGCGAAAAGGAATATGAGGTGATGGCCGTCACGTACCCGACAGAGTGAGGAACGCGGGCCGCTGCTCTCCCGTTGAAGTCACCACAGGAGAGCAGACATGGCAGACCACCCCCGGACCGACACCGCACGCGACACCGACGATCACGACCTGATCGAGGGCATGATCCCGGCTGGTGAGGCCGAGGCCGGATCGGCGGGCGGCGCGCTGGCGCAGGACGTCGGCAGCCAGGACGACCTGACGCGCGCGATCGACGATCCCGAAGGCCATGACCGCGTGACCAAGCAGGACGACATCGACCACGGTCAGGCGCGGCCCGCCGATCGCGGGCCGAACCGCTAGGCGGCGATCGATACGCCTCGACCGTCCGACACCCAGCGATAGCTAGACCGAGCCTGTCGGCGCGTGCCTTTGCGTAGGAGCGCGTACCCTTCGACAGGCTGCGCGCCATCGGGTGAAGGTCGTTTCCCGCAGGCTACCCGCAATAGCGGTTGACCCCGCCGCCCCGCCCCGCAAGGCTCGCGCGCATGGAAGAGCCGACCCGTAACATCGCCCTGCTGATCGACGCCGACAATGCCTCGTGGCATGCGATCGACCCCGTCCTGACCGTGCTCGCCGAGCTCGGCACGGTGAACATCCGCCGCGTCTACGGCAATTGGTCGAAGCCCGCGCTGAAGGGCTGGCGCGACATGACGGTGAAGCACGGCATCGAGCCGCAGCAGCAGTTCGACCTGACCAAGGGCAAGAACGCCACCGACATGAAGATGACGATCGACGCCATGGACCTGCTGTTCCGCGGCCGGATCGGCGGGTTCGGCATCATGTCGTCGGACAGCGACTTCATGCCGCTCGCCATGCGCATCCGGCAGGACGGCATTCCCGTCTATGGCTTCGGCAATGCGAAGACGCCCGAGGCGTTCAAACAGGCCTGTACCCGCTTCATCGACGTCGGCGCGCTGGTAAGCGATGCCAAAGCGGAAGCCACCGCTGGCACCACCGCAACAACGCCAAAGCCAACGAACGTCGACGTCCCGATCGGCGATTCGCTGCCCCCATCGATCGCCGGCACGCCGCGCGTGAAGAAGCCAATCGATCCCGAATTGATCGCGCTGCTGATCGACGCCTATCAATCGGTAAAGCGGGACGAAAAGGGCTATGTCAGCCTGTCCGCCATGGGGCAGCTCGCCGGCAACCGGTCCAGCTTCGACACCCGCAATTACGGCTATCAGCGCCTGTCCGACCTGATCCAGGCGGTGCCGAACTTCCAGTCGGAACGCCGCCCCGACGGGGTGTTCGTCAAGCGGGTGCGGTGATATTGCTGCCAGCGGCAACGCGATGGATCATCACATGACCGTGCAGCACCGTCCCCCGCCGGGCAAATACCGACTGACCGTCGAGGACTTCCTGCGCCTCGACGAGACCGGCGTATTTGGCACCGACCGTACCGAATTGCTCGACGGGGACGTCATCATCATGAACGCGGAATATCGGCCGCACGGCCGGATCGCGGGCGAGCTGCAGTACGCCTTCCGGCGCGTTCTGGAAACGATCGGCAGCGATCTCCACGCCATGTCTGCCAGCATCCGGCTCTCGGCTCACGACATGCCGCTGCCCGACATCGTTCTAACCCGAGAACCGCATGGGGCCGGCCCGATCCCCGTCGAATCGGTGGGCCTGATCGTGGAGGTCGCATCATCGACGCTGGACCGCGATATGGGCCAAAAGGTCCTGATCTATGCGCGGGCTGGCATACCGGAATATTGGATCGTTGACGTCAATGGCCGCGTCGTCCACCAATTATGGTCATCGCAGAGCGATGGGTACGATCACCACCGCACAACGCCGTTCGGCGCGCGCGTAACCGCGGAGACAATCGAGGGCCTCGCCATCGATACGACGTCTCTCTAGCCCCGCCCCCAATAGCGGAACGCCTCCTCCTGCCGCGTGCGTACGAATGTAGCGGCATCGGGCCCGATCCACTCGCCCGTATAGCCGGCGTCGGCAGCCGTGCCGATCCACCAGCCCTGACCCGGCAAGCCATCCGACTGGCGGACGACCAGCACCGCGAGGCCCGGCTCGCTGGCAGCGGCGCCATCCGTATCGATCCGGTCGAGCGTGGCGCATAGCGCACGCATCTTCGGCCGGGTGAAGCGGTGGCCCAGCGCGCCCAGGATTTCGCTATAGGTCATCGCCCGCCCCTCACGCGCCGCCGCCACCAGCAGCGCGCGGACCCGCGCCACGTCCGCGATGCCGCCCGGCCCGTCCGGTGCTTCGAGACCGTTCGCCAAAAGCCAGCCGCCAAGGGTATCCCCCGGCGACTGGCGGCCCGGCATCAGCGCGTCAGCTTCTTATAGGCGAGGCGCGTCGGACGATCGGCGGCGTCGCCCATGCGGCGACGCTTGTCTTCCTCGTACGATTCGTAATTGCCCTCGAACCATTCGACATGGCTGTCGCCTTCGAACGCGAGGATGTGCGTGCAGAGGCGATCGAGGAAGAAGCGATCGTGGCTGATGACCACGGCACAGCCCGCGAACGTCTCCAGCGCCTCTTCCAGCGCGCGCAGCGTTTCCACGTCGAGGTCGTTGGTCGGTTCGTCGAGCAGCAGAACGTTGCCGCCCTCCTTCAGCATCTTGGCCATGTGGACGCGGTTGCGCTCACCGCCCGACAGCTGGCCGACCTTCTTCTGCTGGTCCGGCCCGCGGAAGTTGAATGCGCCGACATAGGCGCGCGTGCCCAGCTCCTGCTTGCCGAAGCGGAAGACCTCCAGCTCGTCGGAGATTTCCTGCCAGACGTTCTTGTTCGGATCGAGGTCGTCGCGGCTCTGGTCGACATAGCCGAGCTTCACCGTCGACCCGACGCTGATCTCGCCCGCATCGGGCTGTTCCTGGCCGGTGATCAACTTGAACAGCGTCGACTTGCCCGCGCCGTTCGGGCCGATCACGCCGACGATGCCGCCCGGCGGCAGCGTGAAGTCGAGGTTCTCGAACAGCAGCTTGTCGCCGTACGACTTGGTCAGGCCCTTCGCCTCGATCACCTTGCCGCCCAGACGCTCGGGCAGCTGGATCAGGATCTGCGCCTTGCCGGCGACCCGATTCTCCTGCTTTTCCATCAGCTCCTCGAACGCGCGGATACGCGCCTTCGACTTGGTCTGGCGGGCCTTGGGCGTTTGACGCATCCAGGCGAGTTCGTCGGCGATCGCCTTCTGCTTGCCGGCCTCTTCGCGCTCTTCCTGCTCGAGGCGCTTGGCCTTCTTTTCCAGATAGCCCGAATAGTTCGATTCGTAGGTGTAGTAGCGGCCGCGATCGAGCTCGAGCACCCAGTTGACGACATTGTCGAGGAAGTAGCGGTCGTGCGTCACCAGGATGACGTTGCCGGTATATTCCTTCAGGTAGTTTTCCAGCCACGACACGCTTTCCGCGTCGAGGTGGTTGGTCGGTTCGTCGAGCAGCAGAATGTCGGGCTTTTCGAGCAGCAGCTTGCACAGCGCGACGCGGCGCTTTTCACCGCCCGACAGCTTGGTGACGTCGGCATCGCCGGGCGGGCAGCGCAGCGCCTCCATGGCGACTTCGAGCTGGTTGTCGAGCGTCCAGCCGTCGACCGCGTCGATCTTGCCCTGCAGCTCGCCCATCTCTTCCATCAGCGCGTCGAAGTCGGTGTCGTCCTTCGGATCACCCATTTCGGCCGAGATGGCGTTGAAGCGATCGACCAGGTCGGCGACCGGACGCACGCCGTCCTTGACGTTGCCCATGACATCCTTGGTCGGATCGAGCTGCGGCTCCTGCGCCAGATAGCCGACGCGCACGCCCTCGGCCGCCCAGGCTTCGCCGGTGAAGTCGGTGTCCATGCCGGCCATGACCTTCATCAGGGTCGACTTGCCGGCGCCGTTCGGGCCGATGATCGCGATCTTCGCGCCCGGGATGAACTGCAGGTGGATGTTGTTGAGCACGGGCTTGTTGGCGCCCGGGAAGGTCTTGGTCAGACCCTTCATGACGTAGGTATACTGGACGGCCATGTGCCGACGGCTCCTGAAGGCTGGAAAGGGTTGGGAGATTTGCTCCGCCATGTAGCGATTGGCCGGCGCGCGTGCAAATGCCTGCCGCAAGGACCGCGTCGCGCTGCGTCTATGCTGACCCGCTTGTGTGCCGGCGCGGCTTCGGGCACGCGTGGGCCAGACGATAAAAACGACAAGGGGATTTACCAAATATGACGCGCGTCGCCCTCGCCCTGCTCTCCCTCGCCGCGACCACCGCCCTGCCCGGCCTCGCATTCGCGCAGCGGACCGCCCCGCCCGTCCCCGCCCCCGTCGATCCCAAGGTCGCCGCGCTGCGCGATGCGGCGCTGACCGACACGCTGGCCTATGACATCGTCGAGGGGCTGACGACCGAGGTCGGCCAGCGGCTGGCGGCGACCGATGCCGAAGCGCGCGCGCGCACCTGGGCGGTCGCGAAACTCAAGTCGCTCGGCTTCAAGAACGTGCATATCGAAGAATATCAGATGCCCGTGTGGCTGCGCGGGGTCGAAACGGCGGAAATCCTCGCCCCCTTCCCGCAGCAGCTGAAGCTGGTGGCGCTCGGCAATTCGGGTGCGACGCCGGCCAGCGGCCTCACCGCGCCGCTCGTCGTGTTCAAGAGCTATGGCGAGCTCGCCAATGCCGCGCCCGACAGCGTGCGCGGCAAGATCGTCTATGTCGGCAATGCGATGGGCCCGACGCAGGACGGGTCGAGCTATGGCGCCTATGGCCCGGCGCGCTTCGTCGGGCCGGCCTTGGCGGCGAAAATGGGCGCCGCGGCGATCGTGATCAAATCGATCGGCACCGACCCCCATCGCAACCCGCACACCGGCGGCACCAACTTCCCGGCCGGCACCGCTCCCATACCCGCCGCGGCGCTGTCCGTCTCCGATGGCGACCAGATCGAGCGGATCGCCGCCCGCGGCAAGCCGATCACGCTGAAGCTGACGCTCACCCCGCGCTTCGCCGGCACTGGCACCTCGGGCAACGTCATCGCCGAAGTGCCGGGCAGCGATCCCAAGGCCGGCGTCGTGCTGGTCGGCGGACATCTCGACAGCTGGGACCTCGGCACCGGCGCGATCGATGATGCGAGCGGCGTCGCGATCACCACCGCGGCGGCCAAGCGCCTGCTCGACGGTCCGCGGCCGCGCCGCACGATCCGCGTCGTCTGGTTCGGTGCTGAAGAGCCGGGCGGCTACGGTGGCAAGGACTATGCCCGCGTCCACGGCCAGGAACGCCACGCTATCGCCAGCGAGAGCGATTTCGGCGCCGACCGCGTCTGGCGGTTCGAGGTCAACCTGCCCGACAGTGCAAAGCCGGTGGCCGATCGCCTGCAGAGCGCGCTCGCGCCGCTCGGCATCGCGCGGGGCTCTGGTGTGGGCGGCGACGGCACCGATGTCGGCCCGACGCTGGCGCTGGGCGTCGCGGCGGTCGACCTCAACCAGGACGGCACGCGCTATTTCGATACGCACCACACGCCGGACGACACGCTGGAGCGGATCGACCCCGTGCAACTGCGCCAGAACGTCGCCGCCTGGACGACGATGCTGGGCGTCGTCGCCAACGCGCCGGAGGAGATCGGGCCCGTCACGCCACGTCGTTGAACCGCCGTTGCGGCCCGTCCTAACCCGCGGAGAAGGCCCATTTGCTTTCATTTCGATGAATTTCATGATTGACCGCGGGGAGTCGTGCGGTATTTGGGCTGCCTCGCGACGGCGATCGGGCCGGCCGCGATTTTTGCTTTGCTTGGGAGCATTCGAATGAAGAAGATCGCTTTCGTTCTCGCTGCCGCCGGCCTGATGTCCGTCGCTGCCTGCTCGAAGTCGCCTGAAGCCGCCGCCGTTGAGAACAACGCGGACATGCTGGCGGACAACATGGAAATGCAGGCCGACAACCTGGACGCCATGGCTGACAACACCTCGAACGCGACTGCCGAAGCGGTTCTCGAGAACAAGGCCGACAACATCAACGCCGCTGCGGACAACGTCCGTGACGCCGCTGAAGCCAAGGCGGACAACATGTAATCGCGCTGCGTCGGGCATTCGCTCGACGCGCCGATCTGCTGTTGCACGATCGAAAGGGGCGTTTCCCATGCGGGAAGCGCCCCTTTTCTATTGCCGTTTCTGTTGCGATCGCGCGGTTCCCATCTTTCGCTTCCCGCCAAGCTGGGCTAGCGCACGGGCCAGCATCATGGCGGGGCCTGTAGCTCAATGGTTAGAGCTGGCCGCTCATAACGGCTAGGTTGCGGGTTCGAGTCCTGCCGGGCCCACCAAATGCTTGCGTCCACGGCCTCCACCGCCTAGGCGCATTCCACGTCGGGGAGTGGCGCAGTCCGGTAGCGCGCCTGCTTTGGGAGCAGGATGTCGCAGGTTCGAATCCTGTCTCCCCGACCATTTTCGGCGCGGTCTCACCGGACGATCACAGCCTGCGGCATGTAACAAACGCTTTGCCGCTCCAGCACTCAGGCTACCCGGTTCGCAGGGCGCTGGGACCGTGCAGTGAGCTCGACTGGACTGTTGACGTCCGGCCTCCATTTTAGCGCCAGTCTCCCAACGGCACAGCTATGGTCCATCGTATCTCACGCCACCGATCCCATCGCTAAACTTGACTCCGTCAACCATTCCGAGCCAGCATGGCGGGCATGGAAGATGCAGACGTCACCGCGATCCGCCGGTTCAACCGCTTCTATACCCAAACGATCGGCGCACTCGACGCGCGGTTTCTCGGGACCGAGGCGACCCTTCCCGAGGCGCGGTTGCTGTTCGAGATCGCGACGCGGGAGCCCGTCACCGCCAGCGTGTTGCAGGACGCGCTGGGCATGGATGCTGGGTATCTCAGCCGCCTCGTCGCGCGTTTCGAAAAGCGCGGCTGGATCGTGCGGGTGCGCCGTGACGACGACGCCCGCGCGCGCGACCTGCGGCTGACCGAGGCGGGACGTGAGGCCTTCGGCACGCTCGACCACCGCCAGAGCCATGCCGTCGGCGATCTGCTCGCGACCGTGGACGGACAAGCGCGGCGCGATCTGGTCGAAGCCCTGACGCGGGCGCGGCTGCTGCTCGATCCGGCATCGGGAGGCCCGTTCGTGATCCGGCCCTTCCGCGCCGGCGAGCCCGCGCTGATCGCGGCGCGCCAGTCGCTCCTCTATGCCGAAAGCCATGGCTGGGGTCGCGAACTGGAGGTGATCGAAAGCGAGGTCACCGCGGCGTTCCTGCGCGACTTCAACCCAGAGCGCGAGCAATGCTGGGTCGCCGAGATCGACGGGGTGATGGCGGGCGCGGTGTTCGTGACCGACGAGGGCGACGATATCGCCCGGCTGCGGCTGCTGCATGTCGAGCCCTTCGCCCGCCGCCGGGGCATCGGCGATGCGCTGGTCGGCGCTTGCGTCACCTTCGCACGGGAAACGGGCTATCGCGCGGTGACGCTGTGGACCCACACCGTGCTGGAGTCCGCGCGCCGCCTCTATGCCGCGCATGGTTTCGCATGTGTCGAGACGGCGATGCATGAGCGGTTCGGCATTCCACTTCAGGGCGAGACCTGGCGGCTGGAGCTGGCGGAATGAGCGGCCGCCTGACGATTCGCCTTGCGACCGAAGCCGACCTCGGGACGCTGCGCGACCTGATGGCGCTGTCGATCGATCGAGGTCAGGCAGAGGTGCTGACCCTGGCGCAGATCGTCGCCAGCCGGGCGGTGATGGGGCTCGACACGCAATTGGTGCGCGACGGCACCTATTTCGTCGTCGAGGATCACGGCGTGCCGGTCGGCTGCGGCGGTTGGAGCCGGCGCGCGACGCTGTATGGCGGCGACCATAGCACCGACTTGCGCGATCCGGCGTTGCTCGATACGGCGAAGGACGCCGCCCGGATCCGTGCGATGTACACGCACCCGGATCATGTCCGGCGCGGCATTGGCCGGATGATCCTCGACGCTTGCGAGCAGGCGGTGCGGGCGGCAGGATTTTCGGCGGTCGAACGGATGGGCACGGCGGGCGGCGTGCCGCTGTATGCCGCGAGCGGCTATGCACCGATCGAGCGCGCCGATACGCATGTCGAGGGCGTCCTCGTGCCACTGACCCGGATGCGCAAGCGGCTGTGACGCGAGGCTGATGGGGCTGCGCGTCAGGCCGGACACACTTCGGTGCGCGGCTGACGCCGGAACGCCAGCAGCATCGCCAGTGCCACCGCCGCCATCGCCGCACCCGCGAGCGACACCGCGGGCAGCCCCAGCCCGGCCCCGATCACGCCCCCGCCCAGCGCCGCGCCGATGGCGTTGCCGAGATTGAACGCGCCGATATTCATCGCGGAAGCGAGGTTCGGCGCGTCCGAAGCCGCATCCATCACCCGCATCTGTAGCGGCGGCACGATCGCGAAGCTGGCGATGCCCCAGACCAGGATCGCGACCGCGGCGGTCACCGGCCATTGCATCAGCACCGTGAAGGCAAGCAGCGTCAGCGCCATGATGGTCAGCATGGTCATCAGCGTCCGCTCGACCGACCGGTCCGCCAGCCGACCACCTAAACCATTGCCGATCGTCGCACCGACCCCGAACAGCATCAGCATCGCGGTGACATAGCCGGTCGAGCCGTGCGTGACGTCACGCAGGATCGGCACGATATAGGTGAAGACGGTGAACACGCCGCCAAAGCCGATCGTGGTCAGGGCGAGCGCCATCACTACCGGCCCGCGCGTCAGCACGCGCAGCTCGGCACGCATGTCGCCGCCTTCGTCAGCGGGCATCGATGGCAGCGCGAGCCGCAGCGACACCATCGCAATCGCGCCGACGCCCGCGATCCCGGCAAAGGCGGTGCGCCAGCCGATCGCCTCGCTGACCCAGGTCGCCGCCGGCACGCCGCCGATCGTGGCGACGGTCAGCCCAGTGAACATCGCCGCCACCGCGCCCGCGCGCTTATCCGGCGGAACGAGGCTGGCGGCCACCACCGACCCGACGCCGAAGAACGCGCCATGGTTGAACGAGGTGACGACCCGCGCCGCCATCAGCATCCAATATCCGTCCGCCAGCGCCGACAGCGCATTGCCAAGCGTGAAGATGCCCATCAGCGCGATCAGCAGTGTCCGCCGGTCGATCCGCCCGGTGGTGAGCGTCAACAGCGGCGCGCCGATCAGCACGCCCATCGCATAGGCGCTGATCAGCAGCCCGGCGGCGGGGATCGACACGTGCAGGTCGCCCGCGATCACCGGCAACATGCCCATCGGCGCGAATTCGGTCACGCCGATGCCGAAGGCGCCGACCGCCAGCGCGAGCAATCCGAGGTTGAACTTCATGATCCTGGCTCCCTCAAACCATCGGCGGCGCGAGGCGGGCAAAACCCTCCTGCTGCCGATAGGGTGTGTGTGGATAGGGCGGCAGCACGTCGCTCGCCGCATCCAACGTTGCTACCTGCTCGGGCGTCAGCACCCAGCCGACCGCGCCGAGATTGTCGCGTAACTGCGCCTCGTCGCGCGCACCGATGATGACCGACGACACGGTCGGTCGCCGCAGCAGCCAATTGATCGCGACCTGCGGTACGGTCCTATCCGTCCCCGCCGCCACCGCCTCCAGCGCGTCGACGACGCGGTAGAGATACTCGTCCTCGACCGGCGGCGCGAACTGCGCGGTGTCGTGAAGGCGGCTGCCCGCCGGGATCGGCCGTCCGCGCCCGATCTTGCCGGTCAGCCGTCCCCAGCCGAGCGGGCTCCAGACCAGCGCGCCGACGCCCTGATCCGCCGCCAGCGGCATCAGGTCCCACTCATAAGCCCGGCCGATCAGCGAATAATAGACCTGATGCGCGACGAGGCGCGGCCAGCCGTGGCGATCGGCCAGGGCTTGCGCCTTCATGATCTGCCAGCCGGGATAGTTGGAGACGCCCGCATAGCGAACTTTGCCGTCCGCGATCAGCCGGTCGAGCGTGCCCATCACCTCCTCGGTCGGCGTTGACGCGTCGAAGGCGTGAAGCTGGAGCAGGTCGATCCGATCGGTGCCGAGCCGCCGCAACGCCGCCTCGACCGCGCCGATCAGCCGCGCGCGCGACGCGCCCCAGTCCTGCGGGCCGTCACCCATCGGCAGGCCGGTCTTGGTCGAGATCAGGACGGCATCGCGCCGCCCCTTGATCGCTGCGCCCAGCACCTGTTCCGATGCGCCATCCGAATAGACGTCGGCGGTGTCGAACAGCGTCACGCCCGCGTCGAGGCAGATGTCGACCAGCCGTCGCGCCTCGGTGGCGTCGCTTGTGCCCCAGGCGCTGAACAGAGGTCCCTTGCCGCCGAAGGTCCCGGCGCCGAACGACAGCGCCGGAACGCGCAGGCCGGACGATCCCAATTGCCGATATTCCATGACACCTTCCTTTGCGAATGTCATTGTCAGGCGCATAGATGGACGGTGGAGCAGCGTGGCGGAACCGCCCGCCGGTGCAAAGGATCTATGCCTTGGACGCAAAGATAACCGGCAACGACGATCGCGCCCGGTCGCTCGCCCTGTTCGCGAGCGTGGTGGAGGAAGGGAGCTTCTCGGCGGCCGGTCGCACGCTCGGGCTGACGCCCTCGGCGGTGGCGCGTGCGATCGACCGGATCGAGGCGCGGCTCGGCGTGCGGCTGCTGCTCCGCTCCACCCGTGCGCTGACACTGACCGCCGAGGGGCAAGCCTATCTGCTCGCCGCCCGCCGCATCCTCGCCGATTTGGATGATGCCGAGCAGCAGATTGCCGATCAGGGCGCGCCGCGCGGCCGGCTGCGGATCAGTGCGGCGCTGGCGCATGGCCGGTTGTGCGTCGTACCGCTGCTCGGCGACTTCGCCCGCGCCTATCCGCACATCCTGATCGATATCGCGCTGACCGACACGCTGGTCGACGTCGCTGGCGGACAGGCCGATGTCGCGATCCGCTTCGGCCCGCTCGCCGACAGCGGCCTCACCGCCCGAAAACTGTCCGAGGCGCGACGGGTGATCGTGGCGTCGCCCGACTATCTGGCGCGGGCCGGCACGCCCAAGGTCCCGGAGGACCTGCACGCCCACAACTGCCTCAATTTCAGCTTCCGTCGCGCCGAACCGATCTGGCCGTTCCGCCGCGACGGCCGGGATTTCACGCTGTCCGTCGAGGGCGGCATCGTCGCCAACAATGGCGAGACTTTGGGCCATCTCGCCGCTGCCGGGGTCGGCATCACCCGGGTCGGCCGCTTCAGCGTCGCGGCCGAGATCGCGGACGGGCGGCTCGTGCCATTGCTGGAAGACTATAATCCCGGTGATGTCGAGCTGATCCACGCGGTCTTCGTCGGCGGCGCCGCAACGCCCGCCCGCGTGCGGGTCTTCGTCGACTTCCTCGTCGAGCGGCTTGCCAGCCGCTTCGAGTAAGCGGGCGCGACGTGGGCGAAATTGGAAAGCTCGCCGCAAGCAGCCCGCCGTTGACGCGGCGCGCATAGGCGGGTTCAAGCGGGCCATGATCGACACGCCTCTCTTCCGCCCATCCCGCCGTGCCGTCGTCGGGGGCGCGCTTGCGATCGGGCTACTCTCGCGCACCGGCATCGCGGCCCCCATCTCCCGGCTGTTCGCGGGCACCTATGCGCAGGAAGGCGGCGCCGGGCTGGTGTCGTTGGCCGCGGAACAGGGCGGCTGGACCGCCGGCACCGCTGATGCCGCGATCCGCAACGCCTCCTTCGGCGTCGTGTCGCCACGTCATCGGCTGCGTTACCTGCTGGATGAGCAGCAAAAGGGCATGATGGGCGTCTATGACGCATCGCTGCGGCAGGTCGCCATGTCGTCCACCATGGGCGCAGACCCCTGCCACATCGCCCTGTCGCAGGACGGCACGCTGCTGGCGGCAGCGAATTATTCGAGTGGCAGCGTCGCGCTATGGACGCTCAATCCGGCGACGGGGCTTCCGACGGGCCGCCCCGCGGTGGCCCAGCACCAAGGCAGCGGTCCAGATGCTAAACGACAGGCCGGCCCGCATGCGCATTGGGTGGGCTTCGATCGCAGCGGCGACATCCTCCATTCGGTCGACCTCGGTGCCGACGCCATTTTCTCGCATCATATCGATCGCGCGGCGGGCAGGATCGCGAAGACCAGCATCGCCTATCGTGCCGTCGCAGGATCGGGGCCGCGGCATCTGGTGCGTCACCCTCGCCTGCCGGTCGCCTATCTCGTTGCCGAGCTGGCCAACACGGTCACCGTCTTGCGCAGCGGAGCGGACGGCACCTTTGCCCGGAGCGCGGAGGTATCGACCCTGCCAGCTGGCTTCAGCGGCACGTCCTACGCGGCCCATATCGCGGTAAACGCGGCCGGGACGCGTCTTTACGTCTCCAATCGTGGGCACGACAGCATCGCGGTCTTCGCCATCGGCGCCAACGGGGATCTGCGCCTGCTGCAGCATGTCGGATGCGGCGGTCACTGGCCGCGCTTCTTCCTGCTGATGGAAGACCGAAACGCCATGCTGGTCGCCAATGAGCGATCGGGCGGCATCGCCCGCCTGCCGCTGGATCGCGACGGTCGCTTGCGGCCTGCGGTCGGCACCACCCCCGTGCCGGGCGTCGTGTTTCTGACCGAGTAGGGGCGCCCGCTTTTCCGTGGAGACCTTCGGCGCCAACCGCGCGTTGATGCGGCATGGCGCGCAAATTGAAGGTTTTCCGCACATCAATCGGGTTTCACGACGCCTATGTCGCGGCGCCGAGCCAAAAGGCGGCATTGCAGGCCTGGGGTACGCATACCGATCTGTTCGCCCGCGGCGTCGCCGAGCAGGTGACGGACGCCGCGCTGATGGAAGAGCCCTTGGCGCACCCGGGCCAAGTCATCCGCAAGCCGCGCGGCACCGTGGACGACCATCTGGCCGCCTTGCCAGTCACACCCAAGCGCAAGCCGGCGGACGCGACGGATGCGCCCCCGGCCAAGCCCCGCCGCACGAAGCCCAAGCCCCGCCCCTCTCGCTCCAAGCTCGATCAGGCCGAACAGGCGATCGATGAGGCGGAGCAGCGATACGATGCGGCGCGGCGCGATCTCGCCGCGCGCGAGGCGGCGCTGCGCAAGGAACGCCAGACGCTGGACAACGACCGGGATCTCGAGCGCGAACGGCTGGAAACCGCACGCGCCGACCAGGAGCAGCACTATCGCGAAGCCATGGCCGCGTGGCGTGAGGGCGAGGCCGACTGACCGCTGCAGGCAGATCAGATGACGTTGAGGTCCGTCACGAACTCATAACGATCGCCGCGATAGACCGAGCGGGTGAATTCGACGATGCGGCCATCGGGAATCCGCGTACGGCGCTCGATCCGCAAGACCTCGGAATGCTGGCGGACGCTCAGGATCCCCGCTTCGGTTTCGGTCGCCAGCGACGCGCGGATGCGCTGCGTGCCCGATGTCGGCCGAAAGCCATGGACGTCGAGCGCCTGATACAGCGAGTCGCCCAGCGCATCGAGATCGGGCATGAACATCGCCGGGATCACCGCATGTTCGATCGCCAGCGGCTCATCGCCGGCCAGCCGGACGCGGCCCAGGCGCGCGACGCGGACATGCGGCGACACCTCCAGCACGGCGGCTTCCTCCTCGGTCGCCAGGGCATAGGATTTGTAGATCCAGACCACCCCCGGATCCTGCCCGCGCGATCGTGTGTCGTCGCTGAAACTGTTGAGCTTCGCGCCTGCCGTCTCGATCCGTCGCGCGACGAAGGTGCCCGACCCATGTTTGCTGATCACTACGCCTTCGTCGATCAGCTGCTTGATGCCCTTACGCACCGTAACGCGCGACAGGCCCGCCATTTCGCTGAGTTCGCGTTCGGAGGGCAGCGCGCTGCCGGGATCGATGCCGCCGCCGTCGATATGCTCGCGCAGGCGTTGGGCAAGCTGCATGTACAAGGGCGTCGCTTCGTCGCCGCGCGTCCAGGCGATATCGCGCACCGTTACGCCTCCCGCTTGCCGATGGCGTGCAGGACGTCGCGTAGGCTGCCGCGATGGGCGTCGAGCAGCTGCGCCGCCGTCTCGACCGGGATCCCCATGGCGACGACGATACCCAGCCGAATGTCGTTGTCCGCCAGCTCGAGCGAGCGTGCGGCGACCTCGGCATCGACGCCGGCGAGATCCTGCACCATGCGGCGCGCCCGTACCAAGAGCTTCGCATTGGAGACGCGCATCGCCACCATGCGCCCGCGATAGACAAGGCCGAGCCGCAGCATCACCGCGGTCGACAGCAGGTTCAACACCGCCTTTTGTGCAGTGCCCGCCTTCATCCGCGTCGA
This sequence comes from Sphingomonas sp. DC4900, assembly GCF_049896485.1. NCBI lineage: Bacteria > Pseudomonadati > Pseudomonadota > Alphaproteobacteria > Sphingomonadales > Sphingomonadaceae > Sphingomonas > Sphingomonas sp. DC4900. The sequence goes on along the minus strand of NZ_JAFCUK010000014.1, from coordinate 38,885 downwards.
TCCCGCCAGAACTTCGCTGCCGGTGTCCGCGACGATCACGTGCTCGGCTCGCTCGCTGAGCGGCATGTCCGGGTTGTTGGTGATGCCGATCGTCAAGGCGCCAAGCGCCCGCGCGCGTTCGATCACGGCGACGGTATAGGGCGTCCGCCCGCTGGCGGCGACGCCGATGACGACGTCGGACGCGGTGAGGCCGCGGGCGTCGATGTCGCGCCGCGCAGCCTCGACATCGTCCTCCGCCCCTTCGCGCGCTTCCGTCAGCGCGCCCATGCCGCCCGCCATCAGGAAGACGAGGCGATCCATCGGCCAGCCGAAGGTCGGATGAAGCTCGGTCCCATCCTGAACCGCCAGCCGGCCCGATGTGCCTGCCCCGACGAAGATCAGCCGCCCGTCATGCTCCAGCCGCGCCGCAGCCGCTTCCGCCGCTTCGGCGATCGCGGCGACCTGCGACTGGAGCGCCGCGATCGCGGCCATCTGCCCCTCCAGCATCGCCTCGACGGCCGACTGGGTCGGCCACAGGTCGAGTTCCAGGAACCGGGGATCGAGCGCTTCGGTGTTCATCATATCAACGACCTCGATGCGATGCCGGGCCGGCGGGCGCGGCGCAGACCAGGAAGGCGACGGCCGTTCCCAGACACAGCTGAAACGGAAAGGACAGGCCGGTGAGGACCAGCGGCAGACCGATCGCCTTGGCGATAGCGGGTTGCAGCAACACGATCGTGACAAAGCCGATCAGCAGCGCGGCGATCGCCGATCCGGTCGTGCCGCGGGTGGTGAAGACCGCGGTGAAATAGACGCCCAGCAGCCCGGCATAGCTGAACACCATCACCTGCAACGCAAACTCCAGCAGGCCCATCGAACTGTGGCGCTGCCAATAGTAGGACGCGACCGCCATCAGGAACATCGCAAAGCCGATCACCCCCATGCCCGCGCGCCCGGCCTGGACGAAGTGATGCTCCTCCACCGGCCCGCGCCGATCGCGCCAGGGACGATAGAAGTCCTGCACCAGCACCGACGACATCGCGTTGAGCGCGGAATTGGTCGTCGCGACCGCGGCGGCGCAGATCCCGATCGTCACCAGACCGCGCAGACCGCCGGGCAATTCGGTGAGGATATAATGCATGAAGATGCTGATCTTCTCGCCGCCGAACTGGCTGGCCGCGACGGCACCGGTGCCGCCCATCAGGTCCGGGCGGTTGTAGAAGATATAGAGCAGCAGGCCGATCACGATGAACATGCCGACCGTCGGCACCGTTGCCAGCACGGATAGGTACAGGCTGCGCGCGCCCGTCTTGGCGTCCTTGCACGACAGCAAGCGCTGCGTGGTATCCTGATCCATGCCCGCATTCGCGATATAGAGCAGCGCGATGCCGGTCACGATCGCCAGCATCGAAAACGGCCGCGACAGATCGAACGAGAAATCGAACAGCCGCAGCTTGTCGACGCCTTCGGGCGTGTGCGCCAGCGCGTGCAGGATCTGGGCGTTGGACGCCGGGATCGACAGGCGCAGGAACACGACCACCGCCACCGCCGACCCGACGTAGACGATGAACTGGATCAGATCGTTCCACAGCACCGATTTCAGGCCGCCGACGAAGGTAAATGCGACGCTCGCCACGATCAGCGCGGCTGCCGCGATCATGATCCCCTGCGCCCCGACGCTGCCCGTGACGACCATCGCCAGTGCGATCGCGGCAAGATACACGCGCGCGCCCCCGGCAAAGACGCGCCCGATCAGGAACATGCCGCCCGCCCAGCGCGTCGCCCGTTCGCTGAAGCGCAGCGTCAGCAACTCATAGGCGGTGGTCGCGCGGATGGCATAGAAGCGCGGGATCAGCACATGGGCGACGAAGATCGCACCGATCAGCCCGCCGATATTGCCGGTCAGATAGGTCAGGTCGCCGCGATAGCCGTAATCCGGCCCGCCCAGGAACGTCGCGGCCGATTGGGTCGCCGACAGGACCGACAGTGCCGCCAGCCAGGCGGGAACGTTGCCGCCGGCCAGGAAGTAATCGTGGGCGGACTCGGTCTTGCGCGGGGTGAATATCCATCCGCCCGCGACCAGCAACAGCAGATAGGCCGCGATGACGAGCCAGTCGGCAACAGAAAAGGGCAACATCATCGAGCCATGCTCCGCTTGCGTTGGACCGGATATCCGCGGCCGATGGACGGCCCGCCCGCCCCGTCGATCGGGCGGGTGCGATCGCGATGCCGGGCGATCACAGATGCGCAGTCAGCGAAAAGCCGATCGTCCGGCCCAGAATGTCGTACGTGTCGGGGAAGGTGTTGAAGACGCCGCCGGACGACACGCGCGGCGGATTGCGGTCGAACAGATTGTAGACGCCCGCGCTCATTGTCACCCTGTCGGTGAAGTCGTACGAGGCCGACAGGTCGAACGTGTCCTGCGCCTTGATCACCTCCGTCGATCCGACCGTGCTCGACCGGACCTTGCCGATGCGCTGCCAGTCGAACTGGATCAAGCCCTTGTCGAGCAGCACGCCAATCCCCGCGGTGTGCCGATAGGCGGGCTGGACCAGCGTCGTCCCGTCGCTCGAGCAGGTAGCGCCAAACGTGCCCTTGCACTGCACCGCCGATACGGTCGGGTTCGCCTGGATCAGATACGACGTGACGATATTGCCCTGATAGCTGGCACGCAGCCCCCTGCCCGGCAGCCAGTCACCGCGCAGCGTATAGGCCGCCGAAATGTCGAAGCCGCGTTGCAGCAGCCGGCCGAGATTCTGGTTGTTGACGAAGGCGTCGGCGAAGCTGCCGTTCGGGTTGCGCGTCACCAAGCCGCACAGCGGATTACCCGCGGTCGGATTGGTGATGTAGCAGCTGGTGATCGCCGCGATCGGCTGGATCACGCCCACCGCGCCGCGCAGGTCGAGATTGTAATAGTCGACCGTGACGTTCAACCCGGGGATAAACGTCGGCGTGAACACCGCGCCCGCGGTCGTCGTATAGCCCGTCTCCGGCTGGATCGCGGGGTTGCCGCCATAATAATAATTGCCGGTCAGGTAGCTGGCGGCATTCGAATTGGTCGACCCCACCGCCGGCGCGCCGAACCGCTTGCACTGCGCCGCATCGCCCGTGCCGATCACGCACGGATCGCCGCCGTAGCGCGGCTTCAGCCGATCGACGGTGACGAGGCTGCTGAACGGCAGCGATGAGGTGGTGGCGGCGAATTCGCCGAAATTGGGGGTGCGGAGCACGCGCTGATAGGTGCCGCGCAGCCGCAGGTTGCGATCCACCTCCCAATTACCCTCGACCTTCCACGTCCCGTGCGTGCCGAACAGATTATAGTCCGACAGGCGATACGCGCCGCCCACCGAGAGCTTGCGGATCAACGGCGTGTCGTGGATCAGCGGCACCAGCACTTCGCCATACAGTTCGCGCACGTCGAACGCGCCGCTGTATGCCGCCTGCACGCCCTGGCGATAGGTGTTGCCGGTCAGCAGCGCGCTGTCCTGCGTGATACTCGCGGTTTCGCGGCGATATTCGACACCGACGGCAAAGCCGATCGGCCCGGCGGGCAGCGCGAACAGGTCGGCGAGGCTGCCGCTGATCGTCGCCGCGGTGACGAACTGGTCGCGCTTGCGATCGAAGCCGTTGATCGGACTGCCGAGCGCGGCGGCGAGGCCCGGCTGGCGCGGGCCGAAGATGTTCACGGTATTGACGATCGAGGCGAAGTTGTTCGCACCCGCCGCATTGGTGACGAGCCCGTCGCCCGAGATCAGCGACGATTCGGTCGAGCGGCCATATTGCGCATAGACGTTCCATCGGATCGCATCGGTCAGCGGTCCGCGCAGCCCCGACTGGAACTGCAATGTGTTGCGTTCGGTCGCATAGGTGATGAGGCCCAGCTCGGCGAGCGAGCGCGACACGTTCACCTGCGCGACGCCGTTGACGAAGGTCAGCTGGCTGCGGATCGCGTCGGTCAGGAACGGATTGGTGGCGCTGATCCCGACGGTGCGGCTGACCGAGGCGGGCGCCGCGCCGGGCGTACCGGTCTCTTCGGTCCGCGCATTGGTGAACATCGCCCGGCCGTACAGTTCGATCTGCGGCGTGATCGCATATTTGTAGAGCGCGGCGACGTTGATGCGGCGGAGCGGCGAGATCAGCGGATAGCTCGCCGAGATGTTCGAGGTGGCGGACGGGCTGGTCGTGAACGTGCCATCGTCGGTGAAGCCGAAGCGACGGCCGCTGGCGACATCGGTGAAGACGCCGCCGATGCTGGGGATGGTCTGATTGGGCGTCGCCGCCCAGTCGCGCTGCCCGGCCCGCACGCCATCGCGCTGCGTATAGTCCGCCGCGATCACAAGATTGCCGGCATCGCCGATGCCGGTGCCCATCATCAGCGAGGCGCCATATTGCGCGCCGCCATGGACCGACAGGCGGCTCGTCGCCGTCCCGCGTAGGCCCTTGTAATCGTCGTTGAGGATGAAGTTCACGACGCCCGCGACCGCATCCGCGCCATAGACCGCGGCGGCACCGCCAGTGAGCACGTCGACGCGCTTGATGAGCGAGGCGGGGATGGCGTTGACGTCGACCGAGTTGCGGAAGCTGAACGGCGCCGCCCGCGTGCCGTCGATCAGCACCAGCGACCGGCTCTGGCCGAAGTTGCGCAGCTCCAGCACCTGCGCCCCGAACGCATCGCTCCCCTGCGAACCCTGGCGCACGCCGCCCGAAAGCTGCGGGATCTTGGTCGAGAAATCCTCGATCGTCAGCGCCGATTGCAGCTTGATCTGCTCCTCGCCGGTCGATGCGACGGGGCTGCTGCTGGTCAGGCCCGGAATCGCGATCCGCGTACCCGTCACCACGATGTCGTCGCCTGTCACGGGCACACTCGGGTCCGCCGCTGCGGGAGCGGTCTGCGCGTGCGCCACACCGGGCACCTGCGCGAGGGCGATGGCCAGAGCCGCGACGGCTACGGTATGTCGGTACGACGTCACCATGATGGAGTCCCTCCCTTGAACCCGAACCCGGCGCCGCCGCCCGGTCATCATGGGACCCGGCGAGACGCTGGCAAGGCAGGGATAATGCATACCTGTCTTATCCCTGTAAAGAGGTGGTATGGCATATTGGTATTATAGCAGGGATCGGCGTCGGGTGTCGGTATCAGCTCGGAACGTCCCAACTGCAAACGATCAGGCTGGCGTCGTCGTGCCGCTTGACCCGGGTGTGACGGTGCAAGGAGTCCGGCTCGCGTTCGATGTCCCGCAATCGTGCCAGCCACGCCTGCGCCTCGTCCGGCGTGGCGATCGCCAGCAGATCGGCGGGCGTCGCGATGCCGAACAGTTCGGCGAGACGCAGGAACCCGTCACTCGCGATCGCGAAGCGCTGCCCGGGCCGCAAAGGAAGCCTCGCCTGCCAGACATGGTCCGCCGCCGCGGCCTCCGGTCCGAAGACCCAATAGCCGCCCTCGCAATTCTTCAAGCAGCGATTGGCGCGCAATCCGGGCAACAGTCGCAATTTCAGCGCGTCGGCATCGATCCTCGGCTCCGCGTCGTAGATCGCCTTCACGGCCGCCAATGTCCGCGCCTCGACGATGTCGAGGTCGGACGCGCCGTACAATCGCGCCGTGCCCATCTCATCGACCGCCGCCACGCGGCAATCGGCAAGGCTGGTGATCTCGACCGCGTCGTCGATGATGCGAACCATGGCGAAGGCGGCCGAGGGAAGATCGCAGGGATCGACATCCGCGCGCAATTGCACCCGCGCCAGCGCTTCGGCGCATTGCGTCATGACGGTGCGCAGCAGCGCGATCGTGGGACAGTCCGGGTCGTCGGCAAGTGCTTCGGCGAGCATCCGGTTGGCGGTCTGCGCCAGCCATGCCGCGTCGCTCGGCGCGTCCAGTATCGACGGGCCGATGCCGGTGGCGCCATCGATCACCCAGGCGGCATTCCCATGATGGCCGATCGCGTCCTCGTTGACAGGGCCCTGCCCGTCGGACAGCGCGACGTCGATCCTCAACATGACATGCTCCAATCCGTATGCGCAGGAGGCTACCAACTTCGCATCCGACGCACAAACCAATATGATGCCACTTGCATGCTCTGCCGGACTGGTATCTACTGGCAGGATGGCATTGCGCGCTGACGTCCGTCCCATACATCGGGCGCGTGGATGGAAGGGATGCGATGACCGACCAGGAGGTGCAAACGCAATGACCCCGGCGTCACGGCCATGACCGACACCGCGGCGCTCCTGGAGACGCTGCGCGCCATCGTCGGCGGGCGTCACCTGCTCACCAGCCCGCGCGCCACGGCGCGGTTCCGCAAGGGATACAGGACCGGCGACGGACCGGCGATCGCGGTCGTGCAGCCGGCCACGTTGGTCGAGCTGTGGCGCGTCGCGCAGGCCTGCGTCGCCGCCGATGTCTCGATCATCATGCAGGCGTCGAATACCGGGCTGACCGGCGGCTCGACACCTGACGGCGACGATTATCCGGGCGGCCTGGTCATCATCAGCACTACCCGTCTGTCCCGGCTGCGCGTGATCCGGGGCGGCGAGCAGGTGGTGTGCCTGCCGGGTGCGACGCTGAACGAGCTCGAACAGACGCTGCGACCCTATGGGCGGGAACCGCATTCGGTGATCGGATCGTCCTGCTTCGGCGCCTCGGTCGTCGGCGGCGTCTGCAACAATTCGGGGGGATCGCTAATCCGGCGCGGCCCCGCCTATACGCAGCTCGCCCTGTTCGCCGCCGTGCAACCGGACGGCAGCCTCAAACTGGTCAATCATCTGGGCATCGCGCTCGGCGACGATCCGCACACGATCCTGTCGCGGCTCGACACCGGCGATTTCACCGAGGCAGACGTCGAGGCCACCCCCGATCGCTGGGCGCACGATCACAGTTATGCCGAGCATGTCCGCGCGATCGACAGCGACAGTCCCGCCCGTTTCAACGCCGACCCGCGGTGCCTGTTCGAAGCGTCGGGCAGCGCGGGCAAGCTGATCGTCTTCGCGGTGCGCCTCGACACCTTCGCGCGCGAAGAGGATAGCGCGACCTTCTATATCGGCACCAACGATCCCGATCGGCTGACCGACCTGCGCCGAACGATGCTGCGTGACTTCGACCGGCTGCCGATCGCGGGCGAATATATCCACCGGACCGCCTTCGACGTGGCGGATCGATATGGGCGCGACACCTTTCTCGCCATCGAACGGCTCGGTACGCATCGGCTCCCTGCCCTCCTGGCCGCCAAGGCCCGGTTCGATGCGGTCGCGGATCGCGTGTCGAGGGGGCTGGGCGACCGCCTGATGCAATGGTCGTCGCGGTTCATGCCCGATCACCTGCCCGGCTGGATGCGCGCCTATCGCGATCTTTTTGCGCATCACCTCATCCTGAAGGTGTCGGGCGATCAGCGCGCCGACACCCGCGCGCTGCTGGCGCGGCTGTTTCCGGGCGATGCCATGGGCGACCATCGGGAATGCAGCGCGGCGGACAGCGCCAAGGCCTTTCTCCACCGGTTCGTGGTGGCGGGAGCGGCCGTCCGATATCGGGCGGTCCATGCCGGCGAGGTCGCCGATATCGTCGCACTCGACGTCGCGCTGCCGCGCAATACGCAGGCCTGGGTCGAGGACCTGCCGCCAGCGCTGGCCGACCAGGTGATCCACACGCTCTATTACGGCCATTTCTTCTGCCACGTCTTCCATCAGGACTATATCGTCCGACGCGGCAACGATCCCCTCGCCTTCGAACATGCGCTCTGGGCGTTACTCGACGCGCGCGGCGCCCAATATCCCGCGGAGCATAATGTCGGCCACCTCTATGTCGCGCCAACTCAACTGGCGGAATTCTATCGCGATATAGACCCCCGGAATCAGCTCAATCCGGGAATCGGCCAGACTCCCCGCACACGTTATTGGGCCGACAGTGACGGCGGTGATCACAAACACGCCAAGCTTTAGGATCGATCTGGACAGGTCATGACAACCCGTCGCTTTTCTGGCACCGCTCCTTATGGTCCGGTGGACCATAAGCACGTGTTCGGAATGGGTGAGGGATTTCGGGAATGAGCGACAGGTTCGACATTGTGATCGTCGGGGCGGGCCATGCCGGCGCGCAAGCCGCCATCGCGCTACGCCAGCGCGGCTTTGCGGGGACGATCGCGATCATCGGTGACGAGCCTGAGCTGCCCTACGAACGCCCCCCGCTCAGCAAGGATTATCTGGCGCGCGACAAATCGTTCGATCGCCTGCTGCTGCGCCCCGAAAGCTTCTGGCGCGAACGCGAGGTGACGATGCTGCTGGGGCAGCGCGTGACGGCGATCGATCCGGTTGGTCATGCCATCACACGCGAGGATGGCGACAGCATCGGCTATGGCACGCTGATCTGGGCGACCGGCGGCGCGCCCCGCCGGCTGACCTGCCCGGGCCACGACCTCGCTCGGGTCCATGCCGTGCGCACCCGCGCCGATGTCGATCGCATGATGGCGGAGCTGGACGACACCACGCGCGTCGTCGTGATCGGCGGCGGCTATATCGGTCTGGAAGCCGCCGCGGTGCTGTCGAAGCTCGGCAAGTCGGTCACCCTGATCGAAGCGCTTGACCGGGTGCTGGCGCGCGTCGCGGGCGAAGCGGTGTCGCGGTTCTTCGAAGCCGAGCATCGCGCGCATGGCGTCGACATCCGCCTGGGCTGTGCGGTGGAGTGTATCGAGGGCACGGACGGCGCCGCCTCCGGCGTGCGACTGGCGGACGGAGAAGTGGTGCCGTGCGACATGGTGATCGTCGGCATCGGCATCATCCCGGCGATCGCACCGCTCCAGGCGGCCGGCGCGGCGTGCGGCAACGGCGTGATTGTCGATGCCATGTGCCGCACCACCCTGCCCGACGTCTATGCGATCGGCGACTGTGCCGCCCACCCCAACCCCTATGCGGACGGCGCCGTCATCCGACTGGAATCGGTGCAGAACGCCAACGATCAGGCCAGCACCGTCGCCCGCGCGATTCATGACGCGGCCGAACCCTATGACGCCGTCCCCTGGTTCTGGTCGAACCAATATGACCTCAAGTTGCAGACCGTCGGCCTGTCGACCGGGCACGATCAGGTGGTGGTGCGCGGCGATCCCGCCTCACGCAGCTTCAGCGCCATCTATCTGAAGGACGGGCAGGTGATCGCGATCGACGCGATCAACAGCGTGAAGGATTACGTGCAGGGCCGCGCGCTGGTGGTCGCCCGCACCGCCGCCGATGCCGCGACACTGGCGCAAACCGACATCCCGCTGAAGACGCTGCTGACGGCCTGAGTCGCTTCCCAAGCGAACCCTGCCGCCGACTAGCGCGCCGGCGGGACCGACATCCCGAAACGCAAAACCCTCCCCCGGCCATACCGGGGGAGGGCGAATACATCACACCAACCGGCTCTGCTTCACCGCGGCGGCGATGAAGCTGGCGAACAGCGGGTGCGGATCGAAGGGCTTGCTCTTCAATTCCGGGTGAAACTGCACGCCGACGAACCAGGGGTGATCGGGACGCTCGACGATCTCGGGCAGCGTGCCGTCGGGCGACATGCCGCTGAACACCAGGCCGCCCTTTTCCAGCGCGTCCTTATAGTGCGTGTTCACTTCATAGCGGTGACGGTGGCGCTCCTGAATGGTCGTGCCGCCGTAGATCGACGCGACGACACTGTTGCCGTCGAGCGCGGCTTCATAGGCGCCGAGCCGCATCGTGCCGCCCATGTCGCCCGATGCCTCGCGCTGTTCCAGCCCGTCGCGCCCCATCCATTCGGTGATCAGGCCGACCACCGGCTCGCTCGTCGGGCCGAATTCCGTCGACGACGCATTGGCGATGCCCGCGGTATCGCGCGCGCCTTCGACGCAGGCCATCTGCATGCCGAAACAGATGCCGAAATAGGGAATTTCGCGCTCGCGAGCGAACTTGACCGACTTGATCTTGCCCTCCGCGCCACGCTCGCCGAACGCGCCGGGGACGAGGATCGCATCGCACGGTTCGAGCTGGCTCACGATCTCGCTGTCGTCATTCTCGAACAGTTCGGCATCGATCCAGCGGACGTTGACCTTCACGCGGTTGGCGATGCCGCCGTGGACCAACGCTTCGTTGAGCGACTTATACGCATCCTGCAGGCCGACATACTTGCCGACGACGCCGACCGTCACCTCGCCCTCCGGGTTGGTCAGGCGATCCATGATGTCGCTCCAGCGCGACAGGTCGGGGGCCGACGACGGCGTGATGCCGAAGGCGCGCAGCACCTCCGCATCCAGACCCTCGCCGTGATACTGCATCGGCACCGCATAGATGCTCTTGGCGTCGAGCGCGGGGATAACCGCGGTTTCGGGCACGTTGCAGAACAAAGCGATCTTGGCCCGCTCCGACGGCGGCAGCGGCTGTTCGCAGCGGCAGACCAGCACGTCGGGCTGCACGCCCAAGGCGGCCAGTTCGCGCACCGAATGCTGCGTCGGCTTGGTCTTCAGCTCGCCCGCGGCGGCGATGTACGGCACCAGCGTCACGTGGATGCTGATCGCGTTGTTGCGCCCCTCTTCGTTGCGCAGCTGCCGGATCGCCTCGATGAACGGCAGCGATTCGATATCGCCGACCGTGCCGCCGATCTCGCAGAGCACGAAGTCGAGGTCGTCGGTTTCCGCGCGCGCGAACGCCTTGATCGCGTCGGTGACGTGCGGGATCACCTGCACCGTCGCGCCGAGATAGTCGCCGCGACGCTCGCGCTCGATGATCGTCTTGTAGATGCGGCCGGAGGTGACGTTGTCCGACTGGCGGCTCGCAACGCCGGTGAAGCGTTCGTAGTGGCCGAGATCGAGATCCGTCTCCGCGCCGTCGTCGGTCACATAGACCTCGCCGTGCTGATACGGGCTCATCGTGCCCGGATCGACGTTGAGATAGGGATCGAACTTCCGGATCCGGACGCGATAGCCGCGTGCCTGAAGCAGAGCTGCGAGAGAGGCCGCCATGAGGCCTTTGCCGAGCGACGAAACCACGCCGCCGGTGATGAAGATGTACCGCGCCATGGGAGGAATCGCCTAGCTTGGATGGGGGGCAAACGACAAGAGCGCGCGGGGGTCTCCCGCGCGCGATTTACGACGAAACGTTGTGCGGCTTAACGCTGCAGCGGCACCGCGCCGTTATCGGCAGGCGCATTGGGCACCGCATCCTGCGCCGGTGCGAGCGGCTGGGCCGCCGGAGCGGGCGCCGCGGGAAGCGGACGGGCGAGCGAGGTGTCGATCGTCTGCGTCTGGCGGTGCGCCGCGATGAAGGCGAGCGCGATCGACATGCAGACGAACACCGTCGCGAGGATCGAGGTCATGCGGGTCAGGAAATCCGCCGCGCCACGCGCCGACATCAGGCCCGACGGGCTGCCGCCCATGCCGAGGCCGCCGCCTTCCGACTTCTGCATCAGGATCACCGTCACAAGCGCGGCGGCGATGATGGCATGAACGACGAGGAGGAAGGTGAACATCGACGACCTTGGGAAAAACGGATGAAGGCGCGCACATAGGCGAGGCGCGCCGAACGATCAACCGGCGTGGGGATGGGGGTGCGGAGGCCTCGCCTGCCAACCTGGTGTCCCCCCTTCTTCGTCATCCCCGCGCAGGCGGGGATCCAGACGCGCTACCGTTCCGACTCCATAAATACCGGTAGCGGTTATGGATTCCCGCCTCCGCGGGAATGAAGGCTCGAAGCGGGATGCCGACGCGCAAACCCGCCCCACCCCGTTTATTCCGCCCACCGTTCATTTCCCGGAAACCACCACCGCACCGCGGCGTTATGACCCCGAAACAAAGCCCGAAAATGGCGCAGAAACGGATATTTGCACGTGGGAACAGCCGCGCAATCACTCGCGACGTGGATGAGCGCCCTGGTGGATTACGTGCGGTCGGGCGAGCCCGATCTCACCAACCGGCAGATGGCACTGCTCCTCCTCGTTTACCTCAATCCCGGCCCGCATACGGTGCGCGGCCTCGCCCGGGCGCTCAACGTGTCGAAGCCCGTCGTCACGCGCGCCTTGAATCGGCTGGGCGCCCTCGGCTATCTGCGCCGTCAGCGTGACGACAGCGACAAGCGCAATATCTTCGTCGCACGTACATCCGAAGGGGCAGAGTTTCTTGAAGAGTTCGGGCAATTCCTCGGCGACGGCGAATCACACGCACGTCAACCGGCCCTCGCGTAAAGCCTTTGCGCTGACCGGCCCCTCGGTCGATCTCGATCCGCGCACCCACGCCGTTCGCGGCGATCTGGCCGACGTCCGCCTCGCCGAACAGGTTTTCGCGCCCCATTATGCCGCGCCGATGGTCACCGTCGTATCGCGCGCAGTCGGACTGTTCGGCGATCGCAACCTCAGCGAGCAGGTCGCCGAACTCAGCGTCGGCGACACGTTCGACGTGCTGGAGCTTGCCGGCAACCACGCCTGGGGCCGCGCCACGGCGCAGAACCTCGTCGGCTATGTCGATCGCACCGCGCTTGATATCGCCGTGCCGCAGGATGACGCGGCATGAGCGTGTCGGTCTTCATCGACGGTGCGGTCGGCACTACCGGCATCGACATCCGCGAACGCCTGAGCGGCCGCAGCGATCTCACGATCGTCACGCTCGATGAAGCGCGTCGCAAGGACGCCGCCGCGCGGGCCGAGGCGCTGAACGACTCCGATTTCGCGATCCTCTGCCTGCCCGATGAGGCTGCGAAGGAAGCCGCGGCGCTGGTCCGCGACGGTGGCGCGCGGATCATCGACGCCTCGTCGGCGCACCGGGTCGCGACGGGCTGGACCTATGGCTTCCCCGAACTCGACGCAGGCCAGGCGGACCGGATCGCGCAGTCCCCGCGCGTCTCCAACCCCGGTTGCTACCCCACCGCGTTCCTCGCGCTCGTCGCCCCGCTCATCCGCGCCGGCCTTGTGCCCGCCCACTGGCCGCTGACCTATAACGCCACCTCGGGCTATTCGGGCGGCGGCAAGGCGATGATCGCCGAGTTCGAAGAGGGCGGCACCGACACCGCCTTCCGCGTCTATGCCCTCACCCTCGCGCACAAGCATCTGCCCGAGATGAAGACGCACGCCGGCCTCGCTCACCCGCCGATCTTCGCGCCGTCGGTCACGCGGCTCAACCGGGGTATGCTGTCCGAAGTACCGCTGCCGCTCGCGCAATTGCCGGGCAGCCCCAGCATCGCGCAGATCGAGGACACGCTGGCTGCGGCTTATGCCGACAGCGCGCTGATCTCGGTCGCGCCGGGCGACGTCACCGCAATCGCTATCGAGGAGAATGCGGGCACGGACCGGATGACGCTGCGCGTTTGCGGCAATCCCGGCACCGGCCACGTCCGGCTGATCGCGACGCTCGACAACCTCGGCAAGGGCGCGGGCGGCGCGGCGGTGCAGAACCTCAACATCATGGCCGGGCTCGATCCGCTCGCCGGCCTCATCCTGTAACGTAAAGGATCGTCATGCAGCGCAATCCCGTCGGCAAGCTGCTCCTGTTCGGAGCCACCGGTGACCTCGCCAAGCGCATGTTGCTGCCCTCGTTATATGGCCTGCACGCCGATGGCCTGCTGCCCAAGGATCTGACGATCACCGGCTCGGCGCGCGGCGACATGGACGACGATGGCTATCGCGACGTCGCAAAGAAGGCGCTGGACGAATTCCTCCCCGCCGACCGCAAGGATGAAAGCGCACTCGGCACCTTCATGCAGCGCATTCAGTTCCAGCCTGCCGATCTGTCCGACCCCAACAGCTTCCAGCCGCTCGCCGACAAGATCGGCGACGTGTCGGGCGGCCTCGCCATCTATCTCTCGACCGCGCCCTCGCTGTTCGAATCGGCGGTGCAGGGCCTCGAGAAGGTCGGACTGACCGGGCCGACCGTGCGCATCGCACTCGAAAAGCCGCTGGGCTACGACCTCGCCTCGTCGAAGGAGATCAACGACACCGTCGCCAGCGCCTTCCCCGAAGAGCGGACGTTCCGCATCGACCATTATCTGGGCAAGGAAACCGTCCAGAACATCCTGGCGCTGCGCTTCGGCAATTCGATGTTCGAGCCGATCTGGAACGCGCAGGGGATCGACAACGTCCAGATCACCATCGCCGAAACGGTGGGTCTGGAGGATCGCGCCGGCTATTACGAGGGCGCGGGCGCGCTGCGCGACATGGTCGCCAACCATATGCTCCAGCTGGTCGCGCTGATCGCTATGGAGCCGCCGGCGCTATATGACGGCACCGCGATCCGCGACGAAAAGGCCAAGGTCTTCCGCAGCATGCGCAAGATCACGCCCGAGCAGGTGCCGCAATGCACCGTCACCGGCCAATATGAAGAGGGCGCGGTCGGCGGCAAGGTCGTCAAGGGCTATGACGACGAACTGGGCTATGACAGCAATGTCGAGACCTTCGTCGCGATCAAGGCGCATATCGACAATTGGCGCTGGCAGGGCGTGCCCTTCTACCTGCGCACCGGCAAGCGCATGGCCAAGCGGCGCAGCGAGATCGCGATCCAGTTCAAGCCGGTGCCGCACTCGATGTTTTCCGGCCGCGGCGGCGTGCTGCAACCCAACACGCTGGTGATCCGCCTGCAGCCCGAGGAATATATCCAGCTGCTGGTGATGACCAAGGAGCCGGGCCTCGACCGTGACGGCCTGCGCCTGCGCGAGGTGCCGCTCAACCTCAGCCTCGACGCCGAATTCGCGGGCACGCGCCGCCGCATCGCCTATGAACGCCTGTTGCTCGACCTGATCGAGGGCGACCAGACGCTGTTCGTCCGCCGCGACGAGGTGGAGGCGCAGTGGACCTGGATCGACGCGATCCGCGCCGGCTGGGATGCGAACCAGACCAAGCCCAAGCATTATGCCGCCGGCACCTGGGGCCCCGCGGGCGCGATCGCACTGACCGAACGCGACGGCGTGACCTGGCAGGACGATTGAGGTCGAGCCCCTAGCCCCCCCCTTTCGTCATTCCCGCGAAGGCGGGAATCCAGACGCGCTACCGTCGCGCTTCATGCCGCGAGGTCAGAGGTTCTGGATCCCCGCCTTCGCGGGGATGACGAATAGAGAGCACGCGCGAATCGCGCGCGACGCGAACATTTCTGTCTCCCATACGTATGCGGGGGCACTTACCTTGCGTGGGCCACTCCGCTAAGCGAGCCCCGCGCGCCGACATGAAAAGGCTGAACCCATGACCGAGATCGAATGGTGGGAGTATGACGACGCGGGCGAGCTCGCGGACGCGATCGCCGGCGACATCCAGTTCGTCATCGAAAGCGCGATCGACGCGCGCGGTTCCGCGGTCATCGCGCTCGCCGGCGGCAAGACCCCCTTCCCGGCCTATGAAAAGCTCGCGAGCGCCAAGCTCGACTGGAAGCGCGTGACGATCGTACCGGGCGACGAGCGCATCGTGCCGCTCGGCGACCCGCTGTCGAACGTGACGCAGCTCGGCAAGCTGTTCATCCCCAAGGGCGCGCGCGTCATTCCGATCGTGCCCAAGCAGACCGAGGATTATAAGTCCGCCGGCCGCTCCGCCGATGCGCTGATGCAGGACCTGCACTGGCCGCTCGACCTGTGCCTGCTCGGCATGGGTGGCGACGGGCATACCGCCTCGATCTTCCCCGGCCCCGATTTCGACGAGGCGCTGAACGGCCCCAAGGAACGCCGCATGCTCGGCGTGATGCCCGATCCGCTGCCGCCCGAGGCGCCGGTCGCACGCGTCACGCTCAGCCGCCAGGGCATCGTGACGGCGCGCGCGCTGATGATCGCGCTCACTGGCAAGGACAAGCGCAAGGTGCTGGAACAGGCGATCGAACAGGGCCCGTCGTCGCCCTATCCGATCGGTCGCGTCCTCGCCGATGCCGAGCTGCCCGTCGACATCCACTGGGCGCCGTAAACTCCCTCCTACCGTTCGTGCTGAGCCTGTCGAAGCACGGTGAGACCCACCGCCCTTCGACAAGCTCAGGGCGAACGGTATAGAGGGATCACCCGCGCCCCACCCCTCCCCAGGAACCCGCGCCATGAACCCCGAAGTTTCCGCCGTCACCGACCGCATCATCGCCCGGTCGAAGGATAGCCGCGCCGCCTATCTGTCGTTGATCGAGCGCGAGCGGGACAATGGCGCGCGTCGCCCGCAACTGGGCTGCGCCAACCTCGCCCACGCCTATGCCGGGACCGAGGAAGACCGCGACACGATGCGCGCCGGCCAGGCGATGAACATCGGGATCGTCACCGCGTATAACGACATGCTGTCCGCGCACGCGGTCTATTATCGCTACCCGGAACTGATGAAGGTCTGGGCGCGCGAGGTCGGCGCGACGGCGCAGGTGGCGGGCGGCGTACCCGCGATGTGCGACGGCGTGACGCAGGGCTATCCGGGCATGGAGCTGTCGCTGTTCAGCCGCGACACGATCGCGCTGTCGACGGCGATCGCGCTCAGCCACGGCACGTTCGAAGGCGCGGCGCTGCTCGGCATCTGCGACAAGATCGTGCCGGGCCTGCTGATGGGGGCGCTGCGCTTCGGCCACCTGCCGATGGTGTTGATCCCCGGCGGTCCGATGCCCTCGGGCCTACCCAATAAGGCGAAGGCCGCGGTGCGCGAAGCCTATGCGGAGGGCAAGGCCGGCCGCGAGGAATTGCTCGACGCCGAAATTTCGGCCTATCATTCGAAGGGCACCTGCACCTTCTACGGCACGGCCAACACCAACCAGATGATGATGGAGGTGATGGGCCTGCACATGCCCGGCGCCGCCTTCGTCAACCCCGGCACCAAGCTGCGCCAGGAGCTGACCCGCGCCGCGGTGCATCGCCTCGCCAGCATGGGCTGGCGCGGCGACGACTATCGTCCGCTGGGCCATTGCGTCGACGAACGCGCGATCGTGAACGCCGCGGTCGGCTTGCTCGCCACCGGCGGCTCGACCAACCACCTGCTTCACGTGCCCGCCATCGCGCGTGCCGCGGGCATCGTCATCGACTGGGAGGATTTCGATCGCCTCAGCCAGGCAGTGCCGTTGATCGCGCGCGTCTATCCCAATGGTTCGGCCGACGTGAACGCGTTCGAGGCGGCGGGCGGCATGCCCTTCGTCATCCGCGAACTGCTCTCGGCCGGTCTGCTGCACGGCGACATCACGACCGTCAGCGGGGACAGCCTCGCCGCTTATGCACAGAAGCCCGTCATCGCCGACGACCAGCTGGCGTGGGAGCCGGTGGGCGACAGCGGCGACACCAGTATCCTGCGCCCCGTCGCTGAAGCCTTCTCGCCCGACGGCGGCATGCGCATCCTCGCCGGCAACATCGGCCGCGCCTGCATCAAGGTGTCGGCGGTCGATCGCGAGCGTTGGGTGATCGAGGCGCCCGCACGCGTCTTCCACGACCAGCTCGACGTGCTCGAAGCGTTCAAGCGCGGCGAGCTGGAGCAGGACGTCGTCGTCGTCGTCCGCTTCCAGGGCCCGCGCGCGAACGGCATGCCCGAACTGCACAAGCTCACCCCACCGCTGGGCGTGCTCCAGAACCGGGGCTTCAAGGTCGCGCTCGTCACCGACGGCCGCATGTCGGGCGCCAGCGGCAAAGTGCCGTGCGCGATCCATTGCTCGCCCGAAGCCTTGGGCAATGGCGCGATCGGCAAGATCCGCGATGGCGACATCATCCGCGTCGACGCGGTGAACGGCACGCTCGATGCCCTGGTCGACCCGGCCGAATGGCTGGAGCGCCCGCTCTGCGACGCGCCGGGCGCGGCGACGGGCATGGGCCGCGAGCTGTTCGGCATGTTCCGCGGCCTTGCCGACGAAGCCGAGAAGGGCGCGTCGGGGATGCTCGCGGCGGCGGGATTGTAAGAGGCTACCCTCACCCATCCGGCACTGCGTGCCTCCCTCCCTCTCCCATCGGGAGAGGGAAGAGACGGCGAAGCCGGCGACAGGGTGAGGGCGGGTCGGAACGATAAGAGAGGAAACGCAATGCAATTGGTCAGCGTAGACATCGGCGGCACCCATGCCCGCTTCGCCATCGCGGAGGTGGAGAACGGCCGCGTCGTATCGCTCGGCGAGCCGGTGACGCTGAAGACCGCCGAACACGCCAGCTTGCAGACCGCATGGCAGCATTTCGCCTCGATCCACGGCGCACCGCTGCCCAAGGCGGCGGCGCTGTCGGTCGCCTCGCCGATCACCGGCGACATCATCCGGCTGACCAACAACCCCTGGGTGATCCGCCCCTCGCTGATCCCCGAACGGCTTGGCGCGGACATCTACACCGTCATCAACGACTTCGGCGCGGTCGGCCACGCGGTGGCCCAGTTGCCCGCGGAAGACTTCGAACATCTCTGCGGCCCCGACCTGGCCCTGCCCGAACAGGGCGTGACCACCGTCTGCGGCCCGGGCACGGGCCTCGGCGTCGCGCAGGTGTTCAAGACCAGCGATCGCTACCATGTCCTCGCCACCGAAGGCGGCCACGTCGATTATGCTCCGCTCGACGGGATCGAGGACGCCTTCGTCAAGCGCCTGCGCCGCCAGTTCACCCGCGTGTCGACCGAGCGCATCTGCTCCGGCCCCGGCATCGTCGCGATCTATGAAACGCTTGCCGCGCTGGAAGGCCGCGCGGTGCCGAACCTCGATGACAAGGCGATCTGGACCGAGGCGCTGGACGGCACCGATTCGATCGCACTCGCCGCGCTCGATCGGTTCTGCCTGTCGCTGGGCGCCGTGGCAGGCGACCTCGCGCTCGCCCATGGCGCCAAGGCCGTGGTCATCGCCGGTGGCCTGGGCCTGCGCATCAAGGACAAATTGATCCGCTCCGGTTTCGACCAGCGCTTCGTCGCCAAGGGTCGGTTCCAGACGCTCATGGCGGGCATCCCCGTCAAGCTCATCACGCATCCGCAGCCCGGCCTGTTCGGCGCGGCGGCCGCCTTCGCCCAAGAACACGCATAAAAAGGTAGCATCCAGCATGACCGATATCGCCACCATCATGCAGACCAGCGCCGTCATCCCGGTGCTGGTGATAGACGACGCCGCCACCGCCAAGCCACTGGCGCAAGCGCTCGTCGCCGGGGGCCTGCGCGTTCTCGAGGTCACGCTGCGCACCCCCGCCGCGATGGAGGCGATCGCCGAGATGAAGACCGTGCCCGGTGCGATCGTCGGCGCGGGCACCGTCGTCAACGAAGCGCAGGCCAAGGCAGTGATCGACGCCGGCGTCGAATTCATCGTCTCGCCAGGCCTCACCGAACGCCTCGCGCGCCCGATCATGGACGCTGGCGTCGCTTATCTGCCCGGCACCGCCACGGCCGGCGACATCATGCGCGGGCTCGACCTCGGCCTCACGCACTTCAAATTCTTCCCCGCCGAAACCAGCGGCGGGCTGAAGGCGCTGAAGGCCCTCGCCGCGCCCTTCTACCAGTGCCGTTTCTGCCCCACCGGCGGCATCACCGAAGCGTCTGCGCCCGACTGGCTGGCGTTCGACCCCGTCCTGTGCGTCGGCGGCAGCTGGGTCACGGGCGGCAGCATGGCCGACGTCGAAGCCAAGGCCCGCGCGGCGAGCGCGTTGCGACGCTGAGGCCCATCACAAACACCATCAGCGATGCCGGGCCCGTTCCGGCATCGCTGTGCGTAACGGCCGCCCCGGTCCCCGTCCGCCACGATGATATCGCGCGCCACAGCCGCCCCTTCGCCGGGGCCATTTCGACGGGGCAATCGGCATCAAGATGATCGAATCCCGCCGCTAGTTTAACCGATCCTCCATCCGATCGGTGCAGGGTGAAGGGCATGTACACCTTCGCCTTCGACGAACAGGCCCGCGTCTTCACGATACGGCTCCAAGGCTTCTGGACACCGCCTATTCTGGCGGCGTTCGTCGACGAGGTGACCGCGCGCAGCGTCGGACAAGCCCGGCGCTATGGCCGCTATGGCGTCTTCGTCGATTGCCGCGACTATCAGGTACAGACCGGCGCGCTGGCCGAGGGATTCGCCAGCGTGATCGGCCGGGCGAGCAGTCAGGAACGGCCGGTTTGCCTGTTGTTCTCTGCCATGCTCGTCAAATTACAGGCGGAACGCTCGCTCGGTACGACTGCGGCAGCGATCTTTCTCGACGAGACGGCGGCGCGTGACTGGCTGGCGACGCAGCTTGCCACCGCGGCGCGAGAGCTCACCGCCGCCTGATCACATCTCGCCGCGCTGGCGGCGGATCGCATACCATTTCTGCACATTGGCATTGTGCTGGGCCAGCGTGTCGGCGAACACATGGCCGCCGGTGCCGTCTGCGACGAAATACAGCGCGTTCGACTGCGCCGGATCGAGCACCGCATCGATCGACGCCCGCCCCGGATTGGCGATCGGCCCGGCGGGCAACCCGACCTCGGCATAGGTGTTGTAGCCGTTCTTCGCCTGCAATTCGCTGCGCAGGATCCGCCGGCCCAGCGGCCGCCCCTTGGTGATCGGATAGATAACGGTCGGGTCCGCCTGCAACGGCATGCCGCGCTTCAGCCGGTTGCCATAGACCGCGGCCACCATCCGCCGTTCGGACGGCTTGCCGGTTTCCTTCTCGACGATCGAGGCGAGGATGATCGCCTGTTCGGGCGTCGTCACCGCAATGCCGGGCTTCCGCTTCGCCCAGGCCTGGGCCAGATACGCCTTCATCGCCGTCTGCATGCGCGCGACGACCGACGCGCGGGTGTCACCGCGCTGGAAAGCGTAGCTGTCGGGCAGCACCGATCCCTCGGCAGGCACCGGCACGCTGCCGGTCAGGCCATCCGCCTTGGCGAGCGCGTCATGCACCAGCACCGACGGATAGCCCTCCGGCACGACGACGAGGCGCTGGAGCACCTTGCCGCCCTGAAGCATCTTCAGGATATCGGCCTGGCTGGTGTGCGGCGGGATGCGATATTCGCCCGCCTTGATCGAGCCATCCGCCCCGAACACGCGTGCGAACAGACGGAAGCGGCCGGCGGAGGGGATCGCCCCTGCCCGTTCCAATTCCCGCGCGGCGGCGGCAAGGCTGCTGCCCTCCGCCACCTGCACCGTCACCGTCCGCTGCGCCGGGCCGCTGCCGCCCCAGCTGCGCACGACGACGACCGCCGCGATGATCGCGACGAGCCCGAGCAGCAGACCGAGGCAGCCGACCTTGCGCATCGTAAGTGGCTCAGATCGCCTTCATCACCAGCGACGCATTGGTGCCGCCGAAGCCGAACGAATTGTTCAGCACGGCCTTCACCTCCCGCTTCTTCGCCGTCAGCGGCACAAGGTCGACGCCTTCGGTCCCCTCGTCGGGATTATGCAGGTTCAGCGTCGGCGGCACGATCTGGTCGCGCAGCGCCAGGATGCAGAAGATGCTCTCCACCGCACCGGCCCCGCCGAGCAGATGCCCGATCGCCGACTTGGTGCTCGACATCGACGCGCCCGACAGATCGTCGCCGAACACGCGCTTCGCCGCGGCCAGCTCGATCGTGTCGGCCATGGTCGAGGTGCCATGCGCGTTGATGTAATCGATGTCCGACGGCTCCATGCCCGCCTTGCGCAGCGCCATGCGCATCGCATTCTCCGCGCCCTTGCCTTCCGGGTGCGGCGCGGTGACGTGATAGGCGTCACCCGACAGGCCATAGCCGACGACTTCGGCATAGATTTTCGCGCCGCGTGCCTTGGCGTGCTCATATTCCTCGAGCACCACCACGCCCGCGCCCTCGCCCATCACGAAGCCGTCGCGGTCCTTGTCATAGGGGCGGCTCGCTTCGGTCGGACGGTCGTTCATGCTCATGTTGAGCGCGCGCGCCTGGGCGAAGCCCGCGACGCCCAGCGGGTTGATCGTGCTTTCCGCACCGCCCGCCAGCATGATGTCGGCATCGTCGTCGCGGATCATCCGCGCGGCGTCGCCAATCGAATGCGCGCCAGTCGAGCAGGCGGTGACGACCGCGTGGTTCGGACCCATCAGGCCGTATTTGATGCTGACCTGACCCGAGATCAGGTTGATCAGGCGACCGTGAACGAAATGCGGGCTGACCCGGCTGGGGCCGCGCTCGTGCAGGTTGATTGATTCGATCTCGATACCCGGCAGGCCGCCGATGCCGGATCCGATCGACACGCCCGCGCGCAGCTTGGTCGCCTCGTCCATCTCGGTGAGGCCTGCGTCTTCCAGCGCCTGGCCCGCGGCGTCGATGCCATAGATGATGAACGGATCGACCTGACGCTGGACCTTGTGGTCGACGCGCTTGTCGGGGTCGAAACCATATTCGTGATCCTTGGGCTTCACCTCGCACGCGATCGTGCATTTCTGGCCCGTGGTATCGAAGCGGGTGATCGTCCCCGCGCCGGACTTGCCGGCGATCAGATTGGCCCAGGCCGTCTCGACGTCCGCGCCGAGCGGCGTCACGAGGCCCAATCCGGTTACGACAACGCGCCGCATACCCTTACTCCATCCAGTCCATGTACGTCCCCGGCCGCGAATTCCGCGCCCGGCTGTTACGAAAAACGGCCCCCCGCCCTCTCACAACGGGGACGGGGAGCCGCTTCAATCAGGCCCTTGCGGGCGCGAGGCGAGGCGAAAGGCCCGGCCTCAGGCGATTACGCCTTATGCTCGTCGATGTAGGTGATCGCGTCCTTGACGGTCGTGATCTTCTCGGCGGCATCGTCGGGGATCTCGACCCCGAACTCTTCCTCGAACGCCATGACGAGCTCGACGATGTCGAGGCTGTCGGCACCCAGGTCGTCGATGAAGCTCGCGTCCTCGGTCACCTTGTCGGCTTCGACGCCGAGATGCTCGACGACGATCTTCTTCACGCGGTCGGCGGTCTCGCTCATGTGTATTCCCTCTTCACGTTGGGGGGTTTTCAGTAATTCCCGACAGCCCGTAGAACGGGGCCGTCCGGCTGGCAAGCGTCTGTTAAGGGTTGGCGTCGGCCAACCGCCTTAACAAGGGGTTAGATCATCGCCATGCCACCGTTGACGTGCAACGTCTGGCCGGTGACGTACCCCGCCTCCTTCGACGCAAGATAGACGACCGCCGCGGCGATATCCTCGCCGGTGCCCAGGTCGCCCGCCGGGATGCGGCCGAGCAGCGCACTCTTCTGCGCATCCGGCAGCACGTCGGTCATCGCCGATCGGATGAAGCCGGGCGCGACGCAATTGACCGTGATGTTGCGGCTGGCCAGCTCCTGCGCCAGCGCCTTCGACATGCCGACGAGGCCTGCCTTCGACGCGGCGTAATTCGCCTGTCCCGGATTGCCGGTTTGCCCGACAACCGAGGTGATCGACACGACACGGCCGAAGCGCTGCTTCATCATCGGCTTGGCGGCGGCGCGGATCAGCCGGAACGCGGCCTCCAGATTGACGCGGATCACCTGATCCCATTCGTCGTCCTTCATCCGCATCGCCAGGTTGTCGCGCGTGACGCCGGCATTATTGACCAGGATATCGATCCGCCCGCCCAGCGCCTCGACCGTCTGCGGCACCAGCGCGTCGACCGCCGCGGCATCCGACAGGTTGCACGGCACCGCGACGTGATCCCCGCCAAGGCCCGCACGAAACGCCTCCAGCTTGTCGGCATTCGAACCCGACACCGCCAACCGCGCCCCCTGCGCCGCCAACCCCTTGGCAATAGCGGACCCGATACCCCCCGAAGCCCCCGTAACGAGCGCAGTCATGCCGCTAAGATCGAACATTCTTCGCAATCCTTATTGATTCACGCGAAGACGCGAAGACGCGAAGGTGTCGTGGCCGTTGACGATACGTCGCAGCCCCTCCTTGAGCGTCGCGCCTCCGAAATTGATAAGCAGCCCAAGCGGCTGATCGGTTAGTCGAAGGTAGGTCAGCAATTGTTTGGAATGAGCGGCGTTGAGCCGCTCGACCGACTTGATCTCGACGAGCAAACGTCCGGCGACGAAAAGGTCGATCCGGAAGGCCGCATCGAAGGACAGGCCTTCGAACGTGAACGAGACCGGCATCTGCCGCCGGACCTCATAGCCCAGCTGGGTCAGCTTAGCAGCCAGTACCGTCTCATAGACGCTTTCCAGCAAGCCCGGGCCCAGGTCGCGATGGAGCCGAAAGGCAACGTCAATGGTGGCCGAGGCGATTGCCTCGAGATCCACCATCTTCGCGTCTTCGCGGCTTCGCGTGCCCATCACACCTTCTTAAGCAAATCCTCGATGTCGTCCATCGTCACCACGCTGATCGCATCCGCGTCGGGGGCGATGCGCTTGACCATGGGGGTGAGCACCTTGCCGCCGAATTCGACGAACTGGGTGACGCCCGCCTCGACCATCGCCAGCACCGATTCGCGCCAGCGGACCATGCCCGTCACCTGCGCGACGAGCGAGGCGCGGATCGCGCCCGGATCGGCGATCGCCGCGGCATCGACGTTGGCGAACACCGGCACCAGCGGCGCCCCGATGCGCGCGTCGGCCAGCGCGGCGTCCATCGCGTCCGCGGCGGGCTGCATCAGCGGGGAGTGGAACGGCGCCGACACCGGCAGCAGCACTGCGCGCTTCGCACCCAGATCCTTGGCGAGTGCGACCGCGCGCTCGATCGCGGCACGGTGGCCGGAAATCACGACCTGCGAGGGGTCGTTGTCGTTCGCGACGGTGCAGACGAGCTGCTCGCCGCCCTCCGCCAGAATCGCATCGACCGCCGCGCCGGCGATCACCTGCGCCTTGTCGCGATCGGCACCGAGTAGCGCCGCCATCGCGCCCTCGCCCACCGGCACCGCCGCCTGCATCGCCTGCCCGCGCAGCTTCAGCAGGCGCGCGGTGGTGGACAGGTCGAACGCCTGCGCCGCACACAAAGCGCTATATTCGCCAAGGCTGTGGCCCGCGACATAGTCCGCCTTGTCGGCGAGCGACACGCCGCCTTCCCGCTCCAGCACGCGCAGCGTCGCAATCGCGTTGGCCATGATCGCGGGCTGGGCATTTTCGGTCAGGGTCAGATCGTCCGCGGGTCCTTCGACCATCAGGCGGAACAGATGCTGGCCCAGCGCCTCGTCGACTTCGCCGAACACCTCGCGCGCCACGGGGCTCGCGTCGGCCAGCGCCTTGCCCATGCCGACCGCCTGGCTGCCCTGGCCGGGGAAGATGAATGCCCGCATCTGGACTCTCCTTAATTCGCAGGAGGGCGCCACTAGGGCCGCGGCGGGCCTCACGCAACCTGAACGAAGATCGCGGAGTTGCGACACCTTGCGACCGTTTTGACGGATCGGTGGGAGAGGCGTGCGACAGGTGGCGCCCATATCTCCTTCCGACGCCACGAAAAACGGCGCCAGTATCCAATGCATGTTCAACGGGAGTATGAACGATGAAGAAGCTGATCCTGAGCGCGATCGCCGCCACGCTGGTCGCCAGCCCGATGGTTGCCAGCGTCGCCGAAGCCGCGCCGCAGCAGCGCACGGTCACTACCGTCAAGGAACGCGCCAACGGCCGCACCGTGGTGACGACGCGGACCACCGAAACCCGCGGCTGGCGCGCCGGTCAGCGCTTCGATCGCCGTCGCGCGGCCAACTATCGCATCGTGCGCGACTATCGCACCTATCGCCTCGCCCCGCCGCCGCGTGGTGCCTATTGGGCACGCTCGGGCCGCGATGCGGTGCTGGTCCGCAACAACGGCACGGTCATCCGCGTGATCCAGCGCTCGTTCCGCTGAGCCTGGCCGTTCATGAGGCGGGCCGTTAAGCCTTGCCTTTTGGCGCGAACCCGTTAGGGGACGCCACATCCGGGGTGGAGAGCCAGTCTCTCCGCCCCGGTTCGTATTGCGATTTGAGTGAGAGCGATACGGGGACGACAGCCGGAGGGGCGCCGCATGGGGCGGCGTCAGCGATCGGCCAACGAAGGACAAGGCATGGCTCTGTACGAGCACACGTTCCTTGCGCGCCAGGATCTGGCACAGGCGCAGGTGGACGCGCTGGCGGAAACCGCCACGAAGATCATCGAAGACAATGGCGGCAAGGTCGTCAAGACCGAGACCTGGGGCCTGCGCAGCCTCGCCTATCGCATCGCGAAGAACCGCAAGGCGCATTACGTGATGCTCGAGATCGACGCCCCCGGCAACGTGGTGGCCGAGCTGGAGCGCCAGACCCAGATCAACGAGGACGTGATCCGCTATATGACCGTCAAGGTCGACGAGCTGGAGCAGGGTCCGACCGTCATGATGCGCAAGCAGGAGCGCGACCGTGAGCGTCGCAGCGACCGTGAAGGCGGCCGTGACGGCGCCCCCCGTGGCGACCGCGGCCCGCGTCGTGACCGTGAAGAGGAGGCCGCATAATGGCTCGCCCGTTTTTCCGCCGCCGCAAGTCGTGCCCGTTCAGCGCCAAGGATGCGCCCCGGATCGACTATAAGGACGTCCGCCTGCTCCAGGGCTTCGTGTCCGAGCGTGGCAAGATCGTTCCGTCGCGCATCACCTCGGTGAGCGCCAAGAAGCAGCGCGAACTCGCCCAGGCGATCAAGCGCGCCCGTCATCTGGGCCTGCTGCCCTACGTCGTTAAGTAAGGAGTCCGATCCATGGACGTCATTCTGCTTGAGCGCGTCGAGAAGCTCGGCGCCATCGGCGACGTAGTGAAGGTGAAGGACGGTTTCGCCCGTAACTTCCTGCTGCCGAACAAGAAGGCGCTGCGCGCCAACGAAGCCAACCGCAAGGTGTTCGAGGCGAACCGCGCCCGCATCGAGTCGGAAAACGCGAACCGTCGCGGCGAAGCCGAGAAGGAAGCGGTCAACTTCAAGGACGTGTCGGTCACGCTGATCCGTCAGGCGTCGAACACCGGCCAGCTGTACGGCTCGGTCGCGGTGCGCGACCTGGTCGAGGCACTGGTCGCCGACGGCCACAAGGTGACCAAGAGCCAGATCGTGCTCGACAAGCCGATCAAGTCGATCGGCCTGTACGACGTGCGCGTTGCGCTGCACCCGGAAGTCGCCGTGACCGTCAAGGTTAACGTCGCCCGCTCGCCTGAAGAGGCCGAGATGCAGGCGTCGGGCGTCGATGTCATGGCATCGATGTTCGAGCGTGACGAAGCCGGCTTCACCGAGGATTACGATCCCAACGCCGAGCCGGGCGCCACTGCCGAAGTGCAGAGCGACGATCGCGCCGAAACGGAGCAGGCGCAGGGCTAACCCCTCGCGTCGGCGATGGCCGATCCAAGAAAAAGGGCCGTCCGGTGCGTACCGGGCGGCCCTTTTTCGTGCGTCCGACGTACCGTCGGCAAGTCTGACGACCGACGCCTCAGGGGCAGGTCACGCAGGCGCTCACCACCGCCGCCAGCGGGATCAGGGCCAGAACGACGGGAAAAATCTGCTTCATCATCAGGTCCTTGCGATTCCCAGTGCCCAATGCGCACCCGATGCAAAGGTTGCGTGGTCGTGAACGGCCGCCGCCTCTGGTGTCTCGCGCGAGTCATGCTCCTTTAACCCGCGCCATTAACCTCCATGAAAGTCCGCACCGATATGGACACATTCATGGGTCTGCATTCTCCTGCTCGATTTCGCGTGGAACCGGATACCGCCCGGGGTGTCACCTACATCACTTTGTCGGGATTCTTCCTGTTACCCGACGTCGCCGCCTTCGACCGCGAATGGGCGCAGGCGCATGCCCTTCTGCGCTGCGCGCCCAATGCGCATCTGACGCTCTGCGATATTTCGGACATGAGCATCCAGTCGCAGGATGTCGTCAACGCCTTCACCACCATCGTGCGCGATCCGGTGCGGCAGGGCCGGCGGCTCGCGATGGTCGTCGGCATGTCGCTGTCCCGCCATCAGGCCAAACGCCTCAATCCGCCCGATCGCGAGGGCGTCGCCCATTTCTTCAGCCGTGCGGAAGCGGAAGCCTGGCTGTTCAGCGACGACCGAACAGACGCTCAATATCGCCATGCGCCAGCTTCACCCATGTCGGCCGACCATGGTTACATTGGCCCGAGTGCGGCGTAGCCTCCATCCCGCGCAGCAGCGCATTCATCTCGGCGACGCCCAGCACCCTGCCCGCCCGCACCGACCCATGGCAGGCCATCGTGCCGGCCACCGCATCCAGCCGCTCGCGTAGCGACAGCGCCTGGTCGAACGCGGCGAGTTCGTCCGCCAGATCGGCGATGAGTCCCGAGGGATCGGCCTGACCCAGCAGGGCCGGCGTCGCCCGCACCAGCATCGCCGTCGGCCCGAACCGCTCCAGCTCCAGCCCCAGTTCGGCGAGTTCGCCGATCCGCGATTCGAGGCGATCGCAGGCGGGTTCGTCCAGCTCGACCACTTCGGGGATCAGCAGCGCCTGCGCCGCCACCCGCCCGCCGGCCAGCCCCGCACGCATGCGTTCGAGCACCAGCCGCTCATGCGCGGCATGCTGGTCGACCAGCACCAGCCCATCCTCCGCTTCCGCGACGATATAGGTCCGCGCCACCTGACCGCGCGCAACGCCCAGCGGGTGGGCGACGGTCGACGGCGGCAGCGCATAGGCCGGCTCGGCGCGCGCGGCGGGGGGCGGCGGGGCGAACGTCGGGCGGGCATCGTTGACGTAGCGATGTGCGAACAGCCCCGCGCCATCCGCCGCTCCAGACGCAACGCCCCCCATCGCCGGCGCGGCCCACGCCTCCGCCCCCACCGCGCCCGCGGGAGGGGGCGCTACCGGCTCCGGCCGCCACATCGCCAGCGCATCCTCCGCCGGCCGCTGCACGCTGCGGTGCCCGGCCGCATCCAGCGCGCGCCGCAGCCCCGACACGATCATGCCGCGCACCATTGCGGGATCGCGAAAGCGCACCTCGGTCTTCGCGGGATGGACGTTCACGTCCACCTCCGCCGGCGGCACGTCGAGGAATAGCGCCACCACGGCATGCCGATCGCGCGGCAGCATCTCGGCATAGGCGCCGCGGATCGCGCCCATCAGCAGGCGATCGCGCACGGGGCGACCGTTGACGAACAGATATTGGTGGTCGGCGACACCGCGATTGTAGGTCGGGATGCTTGCCACCCCGCCCAGCACGATCGGCCCCGAATCGGTCGGCCGCTCCAGATCGATCGTCACCGCATTGTCGGCGAGCGCCCGGTCGGTCAGCCCGGCGACGCGCGCCGGCCGGTCCTCGGCCAGCATCGCGGCGAGCGCGCGGCGGCCGTCATGCTCCAGCGTGAAGGCGATATCGGGCCGCGCCATCGCCAGCCGGCGTACCGTATCGAGACAAGCGGCATATTCGGCGCGCGGCGAGCGCAGGAACTTGCGCCGCGCCGGTACGCGCCCGAACAGATCCTCGACGATCACGCGCGTCCCCGGCGGCAAGGCGGCGGGGCCTTCGCGCGCGACGATGCCGTTGTCGACCGTCCGCGCCCAGCCCTCCGCGCCGCGGACGCGGCTTTCGATCGTCAGCCGTGCGACACTGGCGATCGAGGGCAAGGCCTCGCCGCGAAAGCCCATGGTCGTCACATTTTCAATGGCTTCGTCGGGCAGCTTGGACGTCGCATGCCGTTCCAGCGCCAGCGCCATGTCGGCCGGTGCCATGCCACAGCCGTCATCGACAACCTCGATCCGCGCGAGCCCGCCGTTCGCCAGCACCACCGCAATGCGATTCGCACCGGCGTCGATGGCGTTTTCGACCAGCTCCTTCAACGCGCTGGCGGGCCTTTCCACCACTTCACCGGCGGCGATGCGGTTGACGAGATGTTCGGGCAGACGGCGTATTGACACTGCGCAAGCTCTATACCAAGCGGACGCATCCCGCGAGCCCTACGCAAGACGTGACGAACCTCCTGGCCGACACGGCCTGCGACGGATGAAGCGGTACTTTTTGTGCGTCCCGAACACGGAACCCTGCGCTCCATGGCTCTCCCCCGCTTCTTCAAATTCATGTCCCACGACATGGCGATCGATCTCGGCACCGCGAATACGCTGGTGTACGTCCGCGGGCGCGGCATCGTGCTCAACGAGCCGTCGGTCGTCGCGGTCGAGACGATCAACGGCGTCAAGCGGGTGAAGGCGGTCGGTGACGACGCCAAGCTGATGATGGGCAAGACCCCGGGGTCGATCGAGGCGATCCGCCCGTTGCGCGATGGCGTCATCGCCGACATCGACGTCGCCGAAGAGATGATCAAGCACTTCATCCGCAAGGTCCACGGCCCCCGCAAGTTCGCGCGCTGGCCGGAAATCGTGATCTGCGTGCCGTCGGGCTCGACCAAGGTCGAACGCCGCGCGATCCGCGACGCCGCGTCGAACGCCGGCGCCAGCCAGGTCTATCTGATCGAAGAGCCGATGGCGGCCGCGATCGGCGCCGACATGCCCGTCACCGAACCGATCGGCAGCATGGTCGTCGACATCGGCGGCGGCACCACCGAAGTCGCGGTGCTCAGCTTGCGCGGTCTTGCCTACACCACCTCGGTGCGCGTCGGCGGCGACAAGATGGACGAGGCGATCGTCAGTTACGTCCGCCGCAACCACAACCTGCTGATCGGCGAAGCCACCGCCGAGCGCATCAAGCAGGAAGTCGGCATCGCCCGCCCGCCGGTCGACGGCATCGGCAAGATCATCCACATCAAGGGCCGCGACCTCGTCAACGGCGTGCCCAAGGAGATCCAGATCAACCAGGGCCAGATCGCCGAAGCCTTGAGCGAGCCGGTCGCGACGATCGTCGAGGGCGTGCGCGTCGCGCTTGAAAACACCGCGCCGGAACTGGCGGCGGACATCGTCGACCAGGGCATCGTGCTGACCGGCGGCGGCGCACTGCTCGAAGGGTTGGACGAGGTGCTGCGCGACGAAACCGGCCTGCCGGTGACCGTCGCCGAGGACCCGCTGACCTGCGTCGCGCTCGGCACCGGCCGCGCGCTGGAGGATCCGATGTTCCGCGGCGTGCTGCAAACCGGCTGAGCGCCCGCAACGACCTAACGGCTGACCCACACTTACAGGACGGGGGACCCGGCGCATGGCGCCTGCCCGCGACCGTCGCACCGGCTTTTCGCGGCGACGGCAATATTCGACGTTCATCGGCTACGTGCTCGCGGTGGCGGGCGCGGTGGTGGGGGCCGTGTTGCTCGTCGTGTCCACGGTCCACCCGCCGGCATTCGGCACGGCGCGCATGGCCGTGGCGAGCGTCACCGCGCCGATCGCCGGCGTGCTCGATGCGGGGGTGGATGCCGTCGCCTCCGTTCCGCGCGCGATCGGCACGTGGATCGGCGTGCATGGCGAGAATGCGCAGCTTCGCGCCGAAGTCGCGCGCAGCCGCGCACTGCTAACCCGCGCGCGGATCATCGCCTATGACAACCGCCGCCTGCGCGCGCTGCTGCGCGTCCGCGACCGTACGCCCGAAGTCGTCATCGCGGCGCGCCTCGTCGGATCGACTGCCAGCAGCGGGCGACGCTTTGCGCTGCTCAACGCCGGGCGCTTGCAGGGCGTGCAGCCCGGCATGCCGGTGCGCGGGCCAGATGGCCTCGTCGGCCGCGTCCTCGAATCCGGGCCGATCGCCGCGCGCGTGCTATTGATCACCGATCCCGAAAGCCTCGTGCCCGTTCGCCGGACCCGCGACGGCGTCGCCGCGATCGCGGCGGGCCGCGGCGACGGGCGCGTCGATATCCGCTCGGTCGACGCGACCAACGTGCGTTTCAATCGCGGCGACATGTTCGTGACCTCGGGCACGGGCGGCCTGTACGCGCCCGGCGTTCCGGTGGCGCAGGTCGATCGCAACGGCATGGACAGCGTCGCCGCGACGCCGTTCATGGCCCCCGATGCGCTGGATTTCGCGGTGGTCGAGCGTCCCTACGTCCCGATGCCGCCGCCCCCGCCGGCCCGCCCGGCGGTGCCCTGATCCGGTGACGACACGCAATTCGATCGACTATCGGCCCTTCCAGGCGCCGTTGCCCCCCGGGCGGGCCCGCGCGCTCCCCTGGGTTAGCGTGTTGGCGGCATCGACGCTGACCGCCATCGTGCCGGTAGTCGCCAGCCTGCCGCTGATGCCACCGCTGGGGCTGATCCTGCTGCTCAGCTGGCGCCTGCTCGCGCGCTTCGCACTGCGCCCCTGGGCCGCGGCGCCGCTCGGCCTGTTCGACGATCTGGTGAGCGGTCAGCCACTGGGGTCGGCGATGCTGCTGTGGTCGCTCTGCTTTATCGCGATCGAATTGATCGAGCAGCGCCTCGTCACCCGCGATTTCTGGCAGGACTGGCTGATCGCCAGCGGTGCGATCGTTTTTTGCACCGCAATCGGCCGCTGGATCGCGGTTCCCATCGGCGCGCACGTCGATACTGTGCTATTGGCACAGACCATGATCTCCGTGATGCTGTTCCCCCTGTCGGCCCGTCTGGTCGCCTGGATCGATCGCAAGCGAGGGCCGACCGCGTGAAGCGTTCCTCCCGGATCGTCACCGAAGCGATGCAGGCATACAGCTTCTCGCGCCGGGCGTGGCTGCTCGGCACCGCGCAGGGCGCCGTCGGCGTCATGCTCGCCGGCCGCATGGGCTATCTCGCGATCGCCCAGAACGAAAAGTACAATCTTCTGGCCGAAAGCAACCGCGTCAACCTGACGATGATCCCGCCGCGGCGCGGCTGGATCGTCGATCGTCATGGCGCCGCCATCGCCGACAATCGCACCGATTTCCGGGTCGATATCATCCCCGATCGGCTGGAGGGCGGCGATGCGGGTCGCGACCGCGTGCTCGCGCGGCTCGCCACGCTGCTCGACCTGCCGCCCGATGAGGTCGAGCGGATCCGCATCGACCTGAAGGGGGCGGCGGGCTTCCAGCCGGTGCAGGTAGCGGAAAATATCAGCTGGGATCGCTTCGCCGCGATCAGCCTGCGCCAGCCCGAACTGCCCGGCGTCGCGCCGACGCGCGGCTTCGCGCGCAACTATCCGGCGGGCGCCGCGGTCGCGCACCTGACCGGCTATGTCGGCGCGGCCAACGCCGAACAATATAAGAAGACGCACGACCCCCTGCTCGTCACACCGGGTTTCAAGCTCGGCAAGGATGGCCTTGAAAAGCAGCTGGAAAGTGAACTCCGCGGCACGCCCGGCGCCAAGCGCGTCGAAGTCACCGCACGCGGCAAGGTCGTCGCCGAACTGCCCACCCGTGCCGACGTCCCCGGCAAGACGCAGAAGCTGACGATCGATGCCGGGCTGCAGGAATATGCCGCGCGCCGGCTCGGCACCAATTCGGGCTCGGCGGTCGTGATCGACTGTCGCACGGGTGAGATGCTCGCGATGGTGTCGATGCCCGCCTACGATCCCAACAGCTTCTCGGACGGCATCAGCCATCTCGAATGGAAGATGCTGTCGGACAACGATCACGTCCCCTTGATGAACAAGGTGACGCAGGGGCTGTACCCGCCGGGATCGACGGTGAAGCCGATGAACGGTCTCGCGTTGCTCGCCGCGGGCGTCGGCGCGCATGACCGCGTCGTCTGCTCGGGCGCGATGCGCGTCGGCACCGGCGTCTTCCACTGCCACAA
The DNA here is from genome assembly GCF_049896485.1 of Sphingomonas sp. DC4900. Taxonomy (NCBI): domain Bacteria; kingdom Pseudomonadati; phylum Pseudomonadota; class Alphaproteobacteria; order Sphingomonadales; family Sphingomonadaceae; genus Sphingomonas; species Sphingomonas sp. DC4900. The sequence goes on along the minus strand of NZ_JAFCUK010000014.1, from coordinate 5,607 downwards.
GCGCGGCGGCCACGGCCCGCTCGACCTGAAGGGCGCGATCGAGCAGAGCTGCGACATCTATTTCTATGAAATGATCCGCCGTGTCGGCTACGACAAGATCGCCCCGATCGCCCGGATGATGGGGCTCGGCCAGAAGTTCGATCTGCCACTGGCGACGCAGCGTTACGGCACGGTGCCAGATTCCGAATGGAAGCTGCGGAAATATAAGGCGAAATGGACCGTCGCTGACGGCCTGAACGCGTCGATCGGCCAGGGTTATGTACTCGCCAACCCGTTGCAGCTTGCCGTCATGGCGGCGCGGCTCGCGTCGGGTCGCGCGTTGCAGCCGAGCCTCCTCTCGCATCACGTCCACCTCGACGCACCGGCGTTGCCGCTCGCTTCGGAGCATCTCGCGATCGTTAGGGACGCGATGTACGGCGTGGTGAACCAGGGCGGCACCGGCGGTGCGGCGCGGCTGCTGATCCCGGGCGTCGCCATCGCGGCAAAGACGGGCACCGCCCAGGTCCGCCGCATCACCATGGCAGAACGGCGCGCGGGCGTGCTCAAGAACGGGCAATTGCCCTTCAAGCTGCGCGACCACGCTTTGTTCGTCTGCTTCGCCCCTGCCGACAATCCCCGCTATGCCGCTGCGGTGGTGCTCGAACACAATGGCCACACCGTCCGCAATCTCGACACGCCGATGATCGGCCGCGACATCATGACGTGGCTGTTCGATCGCGACCGCGCGATGAAGAGCCTGGCCGACGTCGAACCCACCTGGGGCGGCGACATCAAGACGCGCATGGCCGCCGAAGCCGCCGCCTATCGCGCCGCCCAAGCACCACAGCCCGCCGCCAACGCCACCAAGACCGATTCCACCGTCCCCAGCGATTCGGACGCGGTAGAGGCGGCGACCGATCTCGCCAATGCGACGCAGGCGGCGATGGGCCCCGCCGTCGCCAACGGCGACGTGCCGAGCGACACCGATTCTCCCGACGACGCTGCGGGCAATACGCAGTGAGCCGTGGCCATCTGATCCCCGATCCGATCGCGCGCCTGCCCTGGCGCGTCATTTTGCTGATTATTGCGATCGGCACCTTCGGCCAAATCGTACTCTATTCCGCCGCCGGCGGCTCCCTACAACCCTGGGCACTGTCGCAGGGCGTCCGCTTCTTCATCCTGCTCGGCATGGCGCTGGCGGTCTCCTACGTGCCCGAACGCGTCTGGCGATCGGCGGCGTTGCCGGCCTATGTCGTCATCGTCATTGCGCTGGTGCTGGTCGAACTGGTCGGCGCCGTGCGCGGCGGCAGCCAACGCTGGCTCGACGTCGGCATCAAGCTGCAACCGTCCGAATTCATGAAGCCTGCTATCGTGCTGGCCTGCGCGCGCTTCTACGACATGCTGCCGCCGGGCGAGACGCGACGCTTTGGGGCGATCTGGCCTGCCTGTCTGCTGATCGGCATTCCTGCCGCGCTGATCGCCAAGCAACCCGATCTCGGCACCGCGCTGATGGTCACCGGCGGCGGCATCGCGGTGATGTTCCTGGCGGGTGTTCCGATGCGCCTGTTCGTCGGTGGCGCGCTCGGAATCGCAGTCGCAGGGCCCCTCGCCTTCCAATATGCGCTGCACGACTATCAGCGAAATCGCATCCTCATCTTCCTCGACCCCGAAAGCGACCCGCTCGGCACCGGCTATCACATCAGCCAGTCCAAGATCGCGATCGGTTCGGGGGGGCTGTGGGGCAAGGGCTTCCTCAACGGCACGCAGAGCCACCTCGACTATCTGCCCGAAGGCCATACCGACTTCGTCTTCGCGACAATGGCCGAGGAATGGGGCCTCGTCGGGGGCTGCCTGCTGATCCTCGCCTTCCTGCTTGTGATCCGCTGGGGCGTGAACGTCGGCCAGCAGGCGAACACGCGCTTCGCCCGCCTCACCGCCGCGGGCCTCGCCACGACGATCTTCTTCTACGTCGCGATCAACCTCTCGATGGTGATGGGCCTGGCACCGGTCGTCGGCATTCCGTTGCCCCTGGTCAGTTTCGGCAGTTCCGCCCAACTTACCGTGCTGTTTTGCCTCGGTATTTTGATGTCCATCGACCGCGAAAATCGCCGCCGCGTTCGCTGGTAGGCGAAAAAATTCACCGCAACGCAAAAAAGGGTTTGCACGATCCGAAACGCCTGCTAATTGGCCGCCTCCCGACGGGGCCGGCGCCTCTCCAAAGCGCCACCAAACAGGCCAGGTCATGGACGCATAGCTCAGTTGGTAGAGCAGCTGACTCTTAATCAGCGGGTCCTTGGTTCGAGCCCAAGTGCGTCCACCACCCTCCACCGCAGAAAACAGCCGTTTTCCACAGCGCCGGAGCCATGTCTAATCGACATGTTCCGATCGGTCTTCCGACAAATCCTCTCCCAATTTGATGACGTGCGCGCGCCGCGCGGCAGCGATTTCGCGCGCCTTGTCAGCTGTCGCCTTGTTGTAAATCCGGGTGACGTCGAGCGTCGCATGGCCTGAGATCGGCCGCACGTCGGCACTGACCGAGCCGACCTCAGTGATGCCGCCATGGCGGAAGCCGGTGAACGTCATATCCTTCGGCAGCCCGGCCTTGTCGCAGATCGCGCGGTGAACAGACGACATGCGCCTCTCCTTGTATTTCTTACCGCTGCGCTCCTCGACGACGATGGTGTCGCCGACGATCGGTGTGCGCCCCAGCTCCGCCTCGAGGTCGGGGTATAGATGGACGCCCTCGCCCGCGACATCGATCATGAGCGGCAGCACCACGGCATTGCCGGTCTTCGACTGCACGAGCGAAATCTGATCGCCAGGCGCATAGCCAGACCACGCTATGCCGCGATGCTCCACGCCCTCGGAATCCTCGAATCCGAACACGTCCCAGACGCGCTGGCAGCATTCGAACGCGAGCGCGGCGGCGGTCGCCATCGACTGATAGCCCATCTCGCGCGCGGTGGCCCGGTAGAGGTCGTATTCCGGCCGGGTGGTGGCGCGGTTGCCCTTGGCGGCGGTGCTCTTCAATCCCATGCCCGCGAACGGGTTCTCTTTCACGCCGGTGACGCGGTGATGCCGCGTCGCCCAGGTCCACACCAACCGGCAGACCTGCATGGCGTAGGTCGCCTGCCGCTCGCCGCGCTCGCGCAGCTTCTTGTAAAGCTTGTCGGCAACGCCGGCGTCGACACGGTTCGCCATGCGCTGCCCCAGCGGCGCCGAACCGGCTTTCGGTTCGAACGCTGCCAGCATGTCCATCAGCTTCCGATAATCGGCGCGCGTCTTCGCTGCGTTCTTCTTGAAACGATCCTGCTCGCGATACCACGCGAACAGCCAGCCGACGGTGCCCTTCGCCAGGGTCGCCCCACCCTCGCCCGTGCGCCAGGTCGCGAGCACTTGATTCAGCGCCTCGCCCTTGGTGATCGCCGCGGCGAGATCGGAGCCCAGCGGCTGGCTGGTGATCGACAGGCGGCGACCATCGCGAATCGCGGGGGTCGTGGTGCCGTCGGCGTTGCGCGTCGGGCGAGCCCATGGCGGCAGTTCGAAATAATACGCCTTCGCGCCACCGGCGGCCTTCACCGGTCGGACGTATGCCGGCAGCCGGACCCAGCCGGGCGGCCGTTTGGTGACTGGCCCCCGTGCCATCAGTCGTCGAACTCGATCGGGTCGCTGACGCCGCTTGCGCCAAACAAGAGCTCTATCGCGGCATCGAGGTCAGCACGCGGGGCGATCAACGCGCCCCGCGGCCCCCGAGCGGCGAACCGCACCAGTCCACGGCTCTCCCACTCACGCATCTGAGCATCAGCGACGCCAGTATAGGCCAGCGCCAGCTCGCGGCTCATTGCCGCAGGCCAATGCGGCAGCTTCTCGGGCGCCAGGCGTCGTGTCGAACCCCTCGGCGGCGCGACATGCGCAGCGACCGCGGCCATCAGCGGCACTCCCCCATCCCATATTGGCGCCAGTACCGATCCCAGCGAACGGCGGCGCCGGCGGCGATCGCCGCGCAGCTGAGCGATCGGCCATCGGGCATCGTGCAGCGCGCGACGATCCGGCTGTAGCTGCGGCCGGTCGGCTGGCAGATCAGGCGGCGTCCGAGCGTCAGGCGCGAGACGATCAGCCGCGCGCGCTCCGCGGCGACGTCATCGCAGGTATAGGCAGCTCGGCGCGCAGCCGGGCGGCGGCACGGGGCGGCATCTTCGAAGTCCGGCGCCTGGATGCCAGCGACGCGGACCTTCTGGCCCGATCGGCACCATAGCGGCCCGTCCCCGTCATGCACGCGCACGACCTCACACACGAACGGCGGAAGCTGCGGCATCATGGCTGCTGCTCCTTCAGGAGGTGGGCGGTCGATCTCAGCGTAATCCAGGCGGCGATACCTGTTGGTGTGAGACCGTGGCCGTCACCGTTTTCATCTGCATAGACGAGGCCCCGGTTAAGCAACGCGCGGATCGTCTGAAACGACGTGTTTCGGCGCTGGCCGCAAAGATCGGGCCACTGGCGAGGCCATGTGCGGCCCGTGCCATCCCACCTTTCGACCTCCGAGCAGCGCAGCAGCACATGCTTCATCGTCGGCGACAAGCGCGCGCAGATCCCGGGCACGTCGGTGGTGATACCCTTCTCATTGTCCATTGGGCGTGTCCCGGATGGAGGGGTCATGCGGGCGCACTCCACGCAAGGATTGGCTCGGCATAGGCGAGCATAAGGGGATGGCGCGGGTGTCCGCACTTCGCCGGTGCGCCGATCGTCATAGGCCGCAGGTGCCCAAATATGTCGGATACCCTCTCCCATCGCCGACGCAGCGCGCGGGGCTGCTTCATCACAGGCCCCCACGCGAAGACGGCCCGGTCGACCTCTGCGGCTATGCGCAACAGGTGCTCGTCATTGTCCGGCCCGACCGGATCAACAGCGCGACTAAGCTCACGGACGTCTGTCGCCCGATAGGCAAACAGATTGCCGACGATGATCCGCCCCCAGCCATGGCGCTCACCGAAGCCGCGCAGCTTACGGATAGTGGCATCGTCCTGCGTCGCATCCGCCGTTGACGGATTGACCATGATGACGGCAGTTGCACCCATGCCGGCGCAGTCGCGCGTCAGACGGTAACGATACTGGCCGCAGTCGCTGATGATCGCGCCCATCACTTCCCCCCGTCCTGCTGGCCGATGGTGGCAGGCTTGCGGATGAAGACGCGGCGTGTCTCGATGGCGGTACCACTCTCTTTGAACGCCCCGGCCGGGATGATGTCGACAGCCGCATCAACGGTGCCGAGCCAGTCTCGGAATTCTTCCGCCTCGCGCTCCCGCGCCGTGAATCCATGCCCGCTCATGATCGCTACCATGCGTCCGCCCGGTGCGAGGCAATCATAGGCATGACGGACGTGGCGAACGTCTTGGTTGCGGGTGAACGGCGGGTTCATCGCAATCACATCAGCCCGTAGGACGCCGGTCCGCTGGGTCAGGAAGTCGACCACTAGCACGTCGTGCGCGATCCCCTGCTCAGTGAGCGCATCGCCTGTCAATCGGCGTCCAAAAAGGACCCCCTATCGGCGTGCAAAAGGGACCCCCTTCGTCGAGCAGCGTAACGGGTATGACGGGCGCACTGTTCGTGCTGGTTGCGGCGTAGGGCGGG
>NZ_JAFCUK010000013.1:0-88741 GCF_049896485.1 Sphingomonas sp. DC4900 | reverse complement strand
TTCGGACGACGATGATCTCTTTGCGCTGATGCTCGACGAAGGCGTTCCCGTCCGTAATGCCATCCATCATTCTCGAGCTCTAAAAGAGGAGATAAGCTCGCCCCGCTGTAGCCTTGGCGACCGGCCGCCGAGCGACGCCGGACGCGAGATCGTTACCAGCTTGGCTGCGGTCAATGAAAGCACGAACCTTGCAGCGTGCCGCTGCCTTTCTCATACTAGGCGACGCTCCAAACCGCTCGCGACTTCGTGCTTTTGTTGACCGGTCGCGGCCGGGCCGCGCCAACCGTCAGCGCAGTTGTGTTGGGGGGCCCTGAGGTGCTCAATGAAAAAAGCATTGCTCGGCACTGTGGTAGGCTCGTTCGATGACTCAGGCTCCCAACCCTGCTCCCGTGCAAGACTCGAGGACAGGAAGGACTGTGATCGTTCGAGGTCTCGGTGCCCTGAAGGGCCGACTGCGCCTCGATCAACGTATCGATCTCCTCAAGCCCATAGCGCGGCAGGCAGCGGAGCTGGACTGATCGCGACCAAGGCGGAGTAGGCAGGTGGTCGATTGAAAGCCAGATTGGTTCACGGCCGGCTTTCAAGTCTTCACGTGACGAGATATAAGGACGCTAACATGGCCGTCCCCTCTGATGCTGAACGCATCAAGGGGCGGCCTTCTTGTTAACAAAAGCTGCACCGTTCAGGTCGCGCGCCGAATGTAAGTCATCGAAAGCACGAAGATCGAGGTTGTCGAACCTCAAGCCGGCAGGAGCCACTAATGCTTCAGTGAGGGCATCCGCGCAAATGGGCTTCTGGATAAGCTGGAGCGCCCGATAGGCCGGAGGGATCGCTTCCCTGTCGTAGCCGGTGACCAACACGGCAGGCACACGGCGATCGGCGAGACGGTCGAGCAGATCGAACGCCATCTCGCCGCCGAGACGAAGGTCGACGACCGCCGCCTGCACCGCCGTGGCGGAGAGAAGTTCGTCGGCCGTCTCCACGCAACCGGCAGGGCCGACGATTTCGGCCCCTTTCCCGGCCAGGGTTTCCTCGATCTCGCTCGCGATCAGATATTCGTCCTCGACGACCAGGATGCGAAGACTGCGGAGTGGCTGCTGCGCCCTTCGATCGTAGAGCGTCGCAAGTTCGAAATGGATCGCGCGCGCCTTCGCGCAGGGGCTGGCGAGGGCGATCGCACGCTCGTCGCGCGCGCGGCGCCCGCAATAGTCGAAATCGAGCATGGGAAGAGCTCCGTCTTGAAGCGGGAGCTTTCCAGTTGCTCTCAGCCGCCGACATGCTCGGGCCTTGGTCGGCGATGACCGCCTTTTACCACGATTGACCGTCCATGACGAGGCTGGGCCGCGTCGCTCGTCGGATCAGGCCACCAGGGCCAGCAAAGGTGTGCCACGTGGCACACTCTGCCTGCTCCGATGCGCTGTCAGCGTCCATAGCGCCACTGCCGTGGTCGGCATGCCACCAGCGTCAACCTTGAGGGGAAGAGTCGCCCCGGCGCGATTACTCGGCCTTTGTAGGGCCGGCGCGCCCGTTCCCCTTTCAGCCCGCGTAGCGCCGCCTAACACGAGGTCGGGCAGCGCCGTGGACAACTTCTCAACTTCCGGTGAGCGCAGCGTGCTGAGATATAAGCCCCCATGACCGCTTTTGCATTCTTCGGCGCCGCCTTGGCGGAGATCGCCGGCTGTTTCGCGTTCTGGGCGTGGCTCAGGCTCGGCAAGTCGCCCTGGTGGGTCGCGCCCGGCATCCTGTCCCTTTGTCTATTCGCCTATCTGCTCACCTTACCGGCGTCCGATCAGGCTGGCCGATCCTATGCGGCGTATGGGGGCGTCTACATCCTGTCGGCCGTGTTGTGGCTCTGGATCGCGGAGGGTACCAAGCCCGATCGCTGGGATCTAATCGGCGCGGCAGTCTGCCTTGTCGGAGCAGCGATCATCTTCTTCGGCCCGCGCGCGGCAACGGGCGGCTGACGGCCGCCCTACCTTCGAGGGGAAAGCGGGCCGCGTCGCCATCATGCCCGGGCGCTCGATGCGCCGATCGCGATCGCCGATGGGTCCAAAGCCGGATTGACCGCCACCCCGGCTTGCTTGCGCTCCGAATAGCGGTCGACGAGCTGCGTCGTGTGCGGCCGGAGCAGCACGATGAAGCGGACCAGCTCCTCCATCACGTCGACGATGCGGTCATAATAGCTTGACGGCTTCATGCGTCCGGCCTCGTCGAACTCCTTGTACGCCATTGCTACCGAGGACTGGTTCGGGATCGTGAACATGCGCATCCAGCGGCCGAGCAGGCGCAGCGTATTGACCGCGTTGAAGGATTGCGATCCGCCCGACACCTGCATGACCGCGAGCGTGCGGCCCTGGGTCGGACGCATGCCCTTCATCTCGAGCGGAAGGTGATCGATCTGCGCCTTCATGATGCCGGTGATCTGGCCGTGCCGCTCCGGGCTGCACCAGACCTGGCCCTCCGACCACATCGCCAGTTCGCGCAGCTCGTGAACGGCCGGATGATCGTCGCCTGCCACCTGGTCGGGGAGCGGCAGCGTCGAGGGATCGAAGATCCGCGTTTCCGCGCCGAAGGATTGCAGCAGGCGCGCCGCTTCCTCCGTGGCGAGCCGCGAGAAGGAGCGCTCGCGCAAGCTGCCGTAAAGCAGAAGTATCCGGGGGGCCGGCTCCAGCGGTCCGAGCCCCGACGCGGGCCGCGCGCGGATGTAGGCTGGATCGAGTGCCGGCAGGAGGTCGGGATCGGCAAGCGTACGGAGCGGCATCAAAGAGCTTTCACGAGATAGGTGGCCGACGCCGGGCAGAGCGCGGTGAACTCGCGCGAGGCGGCAACCGTGGGCGGTGCCGCAGCGCGATCGGCCCCGGCATAGCCGTTCACCCGAAAGAACGGCGCTGCGGTGTTGGTCAGAAGGCGGAGCCGCTCGACGCCGAGCCGGCGCGCCTCGCCCTCGAGCAGCGCCAGCATCGCGCGGCCGATGCCGGCGCCCCGGTGATCGGCCACGACAACCAGCGAGCGGAGCAGGCGGTCCGACCCTTCGCCCTCGATCCCGCCGAACCCGACCAACCCAGCGTCGTCGTCGAAGCGGACGAAGGCGCGGCCGGGTTCGGCGAGGTCGGCGGTCGGCAGCTTGGCGGCTGCCAGCGCGCCGGCCAGATCATCCAGCGCGCCCGGCGCGAGACACGTGACGCGGAGGCCGGTCACGCGCGCGCACCGCGCTCGTACCAGCCCCGCGACGCCTTCACGATCGAGACGACCGACAGCATCACCGGCACCTCGACCAGCACGCCCACGACCGTCGCCAGCGCCGCGCCCGACGTGAGCCCGAACAGCGAGATGGCGGCCGCGACGGCCAATTCGAAGAAGTTGGACGCGCCGATCAGCGCCGCAGGCGCCGCCACGCACCATGCAACGCCGAAGCGGCGCGACAGCCAGTAGGCTAGCCCTGCATTGAAATAGACCTGGATGAGGATCGGCACCGCGAGCAGCGCGATCACCAGCGGCTGCGCCACGATCGCCTCACCCTGAAAGCCGAACAGCAGGACGAGCGTCGCCAGCAGCGAAACGAGCGATACCGGGCCGAGGCGACCGAGCAGCCGGTCGAGCGCTGACTGTCCGCCGTTTGCCAGCACGGCCCGGCGAACGAGCTGGGCGGCGATGACCGGCACGACGATGTAGAGCAGCACCGAGATCAGTAGCGTGTCCCACGGCACCGTCACCGAGGCAACGCCGAGCAGCAGCCCGACGAGCGGCGCAAACAGAAACACCATGATGACGTCGTTCAGCGCGACCTGGGACAGCGTATAGGTCGGCTCGCCCTCGCACAGGTTCGACCATACGAACACCATGGCGGTGCACGGTGCCGCAGCGAGCAGGATCAGGCCGGCGATGTAGGACGGCCCCTCCCCTGCGGGCAGGAGCGGCGCGAACAGCCAACCGATGAACAATGTGCCCAGTGCTGCCATCGAGAAGGGCTTCACCGCCCAGTTGATGAACAGCGTGACGCCCACCCCCTTCCAATGCTGGCGGATCGACCCGAGCGCGCCGAAGTCGATCTTGAGCAGCATCGGCACGATCATCAGCCAGATCAGTACCGCGACGATGAGATTGACGCGCGCGACCTCGGCCGAGGCGATGCGCGCGAACAGGCCGGGCAAAAGGTGCCCCAGGCCGATGCCGGCAACGATGCAGAGCGCCACCCAGAGCGTCAGGTATCGCTCGAAGGTGCCGATGCCGGGGCGCGCCGGCGCAGGTCCGGCGACGGGGGCGATCGTCGACATGGGCTCAGCCAACCCGCTCGCCGAACGCGTCCACCACCTGTTCGCCGTCCTCCTTGGCGAAGGCGCCGAGCTGCCTGCTCGGCAGCAGATCGAGGACGGCTTCGGACGGGCGGCAGAGCTTCACGCCCAGGGGCGAGACGACCAGCGGGCGGTTGATGAGGATCGGGTGCGCCATCATCGCGTCCACCAGCGCCTCGTCGGACAGCGAAGTGTCGCCGAGCCCCAGCTCCGCATAGGGTGTGCCCTTCTCCCGCAAGAGGTCGCGCGGCGAGATGCCCGCCCGCTCGATCAGCTCGACCAGCATCGCGCGCGAGGGCGGGGTCTTCAGATATTCGACCACGTGCGGTTCGATGCCGGCATTGCGGATCATGGCAAGCGCGTTGCGCGACGTGCCGCACTCAGGATTGTGGTAGATGACGATATCGACGGCCGAGTCAGTCCGGCTCATGGGGCTTCCTTTCAGCAGCAGGGGGCGAGTTCGGCGACGAGCGGGACGCACAATTCGGCGTTGCCGGCACAGCAATCCTTGACCAGGAACAGCGTCAGCGCGCGCAGCCCGCCGAGGTCGGCGCGGTAGATGATCGAGCGGCTGTGCCGTTCGGAGCGGACGAGGCCGGCACGGGCCAGGATACCCAGATGCGCCGACATCGTGTTCTGCGGCACATCGAGCTGTCGGGCGATCTCCCCCGCCGCCAAGCCGGCAGGCTCGTGCCGGACCAGCAGACGAAACACGTCCAGGCGCGTGCCCTGCGCCAAGGCCCCCAATGCCACGATCGCCGACTCGCTTTCCATATATCCAGCATAGCGGATATGTGGAGGAAGGCTAGGCTGTTGCTCCGAAAGTGACTTCTCGTGACTTCGCACTCAGGCGGTGAGACGCACAGGTGTGCCACGTGGTACACCTGTGATCGGCAACGCTGCCCGGTCGTCGAGCATCGCCAGCAGATCTCCCAGCGCGCGACGTCGATACGCATTGTACCAGCGGCGCCGACGATGTTCGGCCCCATCGTGGATCATGTGGCAGCGCTGGCAGAGCGCAGCGAGATTGCGCGGCCCATTATCGGTCGGGTCGTGGTTGAGGTGTGCGCAGGCGATATAGACCCGCGTCAGCCTAACCGCTTCGGCGACATTTGCGCCTGCCACACGGATGCGACGCCCTCGCCCATCGCGCCACTGCCGGCGATCGGCATCCCACCAGCGGCCATCGCCGAGGTGGAAGACACGTGCCCCATGCGGCCGCCGGCAATGCTCGCACCGCCCTCCAGCTCGGCCAAACCGGATCAGCTTCGACAGTTCGGGCCAGTCGATCGGGTAGAGCCAGCGATGTTCCGGCATGATCGGCATGACGATTCTATGAGTCAGGACCGGGCGGAACGAAAGCAGAAAATGTATGCTGGCGAAGGTGGCTGCGCAGATCACGCAGCCACATACGGCTCAGCCGTTCAGCGCGTCCTTGACCGCCTTGGCCGGCACGAACGTCAGCTTCTTCGAGGCGGCAATCTGGATGGTCTCGCCGTTCGAGGGATTGCGGCCCTCGCGCGCCGGGCTATCCTTGATCTTGAACTTGCCGAAGCCGGACAAGGATACTTCCTCCCCCTTCGCCGCGGCCGCGACGATCGCCGCCAGCAGGCCATCCACCGCCTTACGGGCGTCGGCTTTGCTCAAGGCGTGATTGGCAACCAGCGTTTCGGCGAGTTCGGCATTGTTCATGGTGTTCTCCCAAATCAGATCGTGTGAATACCCGCGCGATCCCGGATTGGCGACCGGCACCATGATGGCCGCCGAGGCGGGCTCGTTTGTTGGCGGCAGACGCCGCGGGGAACGCCAAGGGCGCCGCCCTTTCGTTCCCGAACGACAATCTTGCCGCCCGTGTAATCCGCCAAGCGCGGCACCCGGGGTGAAGCCCCGGCCGCGCTAGGGCGGCTCGCCCGCGCCAGCTTCCCAAGATTCTCGCTCCCCCTCCCCATCCCGTCCTCGCCGGACAGGCAGGGCCGTGAGGCCGAGCGGCCTTGCGGCCCATGCCAACAAGGAGGATCACCCGATGCCGACCCCCGAGCAAATCGACACCATCCGGCGCCTCAACGACGCGGCGCGTACCCACCCCGGCCTCGCGAGCCTCGCCAACGTTACGATGGGGTTCCAGGCACTCTCCGAGCTGGACCGTTTCGCCGCGCTGTTCGCGATCACCCGGTTCACGAAGTTTGACGGCGACAACGACCCTTATGGTGAGCACGATTTCGGCGCGGTCTATAAACTCGCAAGCGGCGCGTGGACGCAGGACCGCCCGACGATGCAAAGGCGATCGTGCAGACGGTGTTCTGGAAGATCGACTATTACGACACGAGCCTCACCTACGGCAGTGACGCTCCGTGGAATTCCGAGCAGACTAAACGGGTGCTGACGATCATGCTGGCCAGCGAATACTAACGCCTATGGCGTAGCGATCCGCGCTCGATTGAGCGCGGATCAACCCTGCCGAAACGGACCTTCGCCAACGTGATTTGTTGAGAAATCGCGAGGGAGCGCGTAGGGTTAACGGCGAAAGGATGACGCGATGGCCCAGATCAATCTCGACACGCTGCGCGAGCGCATCCGCTCCATGGACTTCCAACGCGGCACCCCCGAGCAGATCGCGTTGTGGCGCGAGGACGTAGCAGAGGCGCGCGCCAACCTCGTCATCGAGGACATGACGCCGACCGGTGACGAAGATGCCATGTTCGCCATGATGCTCGATGAGGGTGTTCCCCCTTCGCTCATGCCGTCCATCATCCTCGGCCTCTACAAGCCAGGAACCCACCAGATCGCGGCCTGACCTTGGCAGACGATCCCTACACCTACCCCGGTACGGACACGCTCCGGAACCGGCTTGGGATCACGGACGACAAGACCCTCATGGAGGCCGAGCGGAGGTTGACCTTGGCGCGCGGCGCAGAAGCCGCGCGCCTCACCTTTCCAGCGACGGCGGACGGCTATCGCGCCCTACATCGGCACCTCTTCCAGGACCTTTACGACTGGGCGGGTCAGGATCGCACCGTCAATATCGCCAAGGGCGGCTCCAGTTTCGCGCACGTGCCTTACATCGCGCGCGAGCTCGATAAGCGGTTTGCCGATACGCGGGCGGGCGATGCGCTGAAGGGCCTCGCCCGCGACGAGTTTTTCGACCGGCTCGGCAACCACATCAACGAGATCAATGCCATCCACCCTTTCCGCGAGGGAAACGGGCGGACGATGCGCCACCACGCGGCGCAGCTCGCCCGCGATGCCGGCCATCCCATCAGGATCGCCTCGATCGACAAGACCGCGTGGATGGACGCGTCCCGGCATGGCTTCCTCACCGGCGATCATCGGCCTATGGCCGCGGTGCTCGCCGAGGCGGCGATCCGTCGCGACCTTGCGCCCGAAGCGCGGATCGGTCCCGCCGGGATAGCCTTGCTGCCTCAACGTGCGCCGCCCGAAGGGCAGCGCTACCGGGTGACGCTGACCAAGGCCCGCGAGGAACTGGATCGCTATCTCCCGGCGCCCGCCAGCAGGCGGCCGACCGGCTACGCAGCCTCATTCGAGAAGGCGCCTCCTCCCCGGTCATCGCCAACGCCCGCACCGAGCTGGCCTATGTCCGCCACGCCAAAGGCCCGATCTACCAGTCACACCTTCTCACCTATCTTGGCGTGCGTCAGGTCGATGCGGTCATCACCCCGCAGCAGACCCCGCTTGAGCGCGTCCGCGAGATCGGCGCGGCTCTCGGCGTCCAGATCAATTCGCAGCAGCCAGCGCAGCTCCAGCGCGTGGTTCGCTCGCTGGAGCGGCCGATCCTACCGCCTGGGGCTTCACCAGGTCAGGAGCGGCTCGCCGAGCTGTTCCTGAAGAACACGGCCGAGAAGAACCACGCCGACCCACGTCTCGCGCCCGCCCAGACGATCGTCGACGACGCCATGCAGAAGGCGCGCGAGGGCGGCGAAAGCGCGCGCATGATCAACACGGTCGGGGAATCCACTCGCCAGCTTGTCGCCGACCGGATCAAGATCGGGGCCGCGCTCGAAGGGGCGTCCGCCCCGCCGCCCGACCGGAGCACGCCGCCCCCGGATCGTGGCAAGGATCGGAGCCGTTAGGCTTCGCCTTAGCGTTCGGGGCGTCGGGTCGGAAAGACCGGCCCGCGTACCGTCATCCTGGCGGGGTCATAGGGCTTCTGCAGGGCGACGATCTCGTCATAGGTACCGTGCAGCCACGTATTGATGTCCTCGGGATCGAGGATCGTAATTATCGCCTTGGGGTGGATCGAGTCTACGAACGTGTTGGGGTCGTCAGCGGCCGTTTGCCGTCGCCCAAGTCGTGCTTGTCAGACGTGAACTCGCAAAACTCCGTCAGCGGCACCCTCGCCGCACTGGCCGACCCTCGTGCAGGCGCTTGCGACGGGCGGCTGCGTCCGCAAGGGCGAGAAGGGTTCAGCGGTGATGAGCACCCGCTACTTACTGTTTCCCATTATGTTGATCCTCTCCATATCCCGGCCCAACGCCACTTTCCTCCGTTGCGACGCCATGATTGAAATCCGCTGCGGTGAAGCCTTCCAACCCACCTGATAAGAACGATCGCGTTAGTTGGGGAGATCAGGCGAAAGGCACGAGCGAAACGTGTGATGCGGATAAGCATCGAAGCTGCCATGAGCCAAAGGCCGGCAGGAAACATCGGCCGTAGGCCAGCCATTAATGGCCATCCCTTGATCGCCCGAACATCGCGACCCGCCAAAGATACCAGATGGCAGCCAGCGCGAGCACGGCGTTGCTGATCGGTTCGATGACGCTCGCCACCTGGCTATAGCGCTCGCCCAACTCATAGCCCGCCAGCACGAGGATAACGGTCCATATGGCCGAGCCGGCGAGCGTCGAAACCAAGAACGGGCCGAGGGGCATCCCGCTGACCCCTGCGGGTACTGAAATCAGGGTCCTGACCCCCGGAACCATGCGCCCGAACAGAACCGCCCGACGACCGTAGCGGTCGAACCAGCGGTCGACATGATCGACCTCAACGGGCGTCAACGTCAGCCATCGGCCGTGACGGGCAGCAAAGCGCTTCAATCGATCGATGCCGATCCAACGGCCGACATAGTACCACAGCACCGCCCCTGCAGCCGAGCCGAGGGTGCCAGCGATCGCGACCACCCACAGTGAGCCGCGCCCCTGCGCAGCGGTGTAGCCGGCAAGTGGCAGGATCACTTCCGACGGGATCGGCGGAAAGACGTTCTCGGCCAGCATCAACAGGAAAACGCCAAAGCCGCCGAGTGACGCGAGGATCGATGTTATGATGTCAAACACAAACCAGCCTCGTCAGAAGATCCAATAGGAGATCGCGCAAATCACGAGCAGAAGGGCGACGACCGACCCGACGATCCTATTTTCCAGGCGCGGACATTCCACGTTGCTGATCCGCGCGGCGACCTGCCAAGCGGGTCGGACCGGACACCGCCACGAACCGGCTACGATCCGATCCAGCTCGGCATCCGACAACCCGAAGAACGATTTCGCGTCACCGCGCGGTCGTCCCGCCGACCCCATCACCCGCAGCACCACGTCGTTCCATGCGACATCGATCGCGCTCAGCCGATCGACCATCGCGCCGCGCGCGTCACCGCACGCCCAAGAGGGGGACAGCAGACCGATGATCTGGTGGGGATCGCGCTCCAGCAGTGTCGCCCAGCGCAGCAAGCGATGTTGGCGGTCCCGCGCCGCGGTGGTCCTCGCCGGTGCCCGGCGCCGGGTAAGGGGTCGCGCAGGCCACATCCATCGGCTCGCCCAAGAGGTCGTCATGGGCTCGCCGAGGTGCCGACGTTGCCATTGGTGGCGCGCTTGAGCGGACGAGAACAGCGCAGGGTGAGGAAGGTGGTGGCGCTCAGGATGAAGGCGATGTCGTATAGGCCGTAGCCCACGGCCGCGCCGAGCGCCCCAGTCGCCCACAGACTGGCCGCCGTCGCCGTGCCTGACGCCTTGCCGCCCTTTTTCAGGATCGCGCCGCCTCCAATGAAGCCGACGCCCGTAATCAGACCTTCGAGCAACCTGGCTTGCGCTGGAGACGTGCGGCCGAGGATCGCGATGCCCACCAGCACGAAGCCGCAACTGGCGATGGCAACCAACGGGAATGTGCGGATGCCTGCGCTGCGGGCGTCCTTCTCGCGATCCCAGCCAACAGGAAAAGCGAGCGCATAGGCCACGGCGAGGCTGACGATATGAGTGGTTATCTCCCCCCAAGAGCTCTGAAACATGTCCGTCCACCCCTCTTCTGGTCACGTTGATTGCTGTTGCGCCGTCCGGATTGACCGAGAGATCCGGCAGCGTTCCGGAACGTCGCCTTCAAGGGCGGTCCTTTTCTCTCAGTCACGATTCTACACTCCCTTTCCTTCAGGCCTCTCTCCGCTTCAGCCCTCATATCGTTCGATTAGATTCGTTCGTCCCCGAGCCCGTCAGCAGATCAATAGACTTCATTTGGACCGAGATTTTTCGGGTCCAATAAAGTCTAATTTCATACTCACCAATTCATAAGGCGACTTGTTGAACGTGAACGAGAATCCGATTTCCCGTCGACGGGGACCATCAACCATCAATATAAAACGCTCTTTGCATTCGCGATTTCCGGAGGACCACGTGGCGCAAGCTCTCATATATCCGTGAGTCGGATAGTGTCCGATAGAGTGACGAACGTCACCAATAAGCTTAATGCCATTTCCCTTCGCATGTATTTCTGATGAAATGACCATGTTGGGATATTTGCTGGTATTTATGCGCTCAGTTAATATAGAAGGCGAGCATGCTACATTGATGGTGAAGATAATAAGTAATGCAAATAGAGAAATCTTTTGCATTGTGATTACTCCAGAGCTGAATGCAATTTGCAATAGGCAATTCAGCAGGGTCGCCATGTTAGATGCGCGCCCTCAAGCAGCGTTAGTCGCCGGATCGCGGTAGGCGAGCAGCCTGAGCGCATTGATGACGACGAGCAGTGTCGATCCCTCATGAACCGCTACCGCCGGCCCAATCCCGAGACCGAGGATGGTGGCAGGCACTAGGAAGGCGACGACACCCAAGCTGACAAAGACATTCTGCCGGATGATTCCACGGGTATGCCGACTAAGGCCCACCGCGAATGGCAGGTGCGCCAGATCGTCAGCCATCAGGGCAACGTCGGCTGTCTCTAATGCAACATCCGACCCCGCCGCGCCCATCGCGATGCCGACTGTGGCGCTTGCCATCGCTGGCGCGTCGTTCACGCCGTCGCCCACCATCGCGACCTTATCTTCGCCGGCGAGTTTCTTGATCGCGGCAACCTTGTCTTCAGGCATGAGGTCGCCCCACGCTTCATCGATCCCGACTTCGTTGGCGATCGCTTCGGCGACTTTCTGGTGATCGCCCGAGATCATTATCATCCGCGACACGCCCATCTCGTGCAGCCGGCGCAGCGCGGTCTTGGCAGCTTCGCGGGGTGTATCCATCAGGCCGATCGCACCCAGGTCGCGATCTCCCTTGCGGACGACCATCGTCGTGCGGCCGTTCTCGCGCAGCTTCGCGATCGCGTCCTGCGCCCCCTGCCCCAGCGCCGGAATACCTTCCTTCCCGAACATCTCGGCCTTGCCGATCCACACCGTCTTGCCATCCACGCTCGCGGTGACGCCCCGACCGGTCAGGCTTTTGAGGTCGCCGGCAATCGGCTCGGCACGATCGTTCAAACGTTCGCGGCCGTCCTTGACGATCGCTTGGGCCAGAGGATGGTCGCTCAACGCTTCGACGGCGACGGCCAGCGCCAGCAGCTCGCCTTCATCGGCACCATCGACGGGCACGACATCAGTGATGCGCGGACGACCTTCGGTCAGCGTGCCCGTCTTGTCGAAAGCGATCGCTTTGAGCGACCCGAGGTTTTCGAGTGGTGCACCGCCCTTCACGAGCACGCCGCCCCGCGCTGCACGGGCAACGCCCGACAGGACGGCACTCGGCGTTGCGATTGCGAGCGCGCACGGGCTTGCCGCCACCAACACCGCCATCGCGCGATAGAAGCTGTCGCGGAACGGCTCGTCGACGACCACCCATGCGAATAGCAGGAGCACCGACAGGATCAGGACAGCAGGTACGAAGATCCGCTCAAACCGATCGGTGAAGCGCTGCGTCGGCGACTTCTGCGTCTCCGCTTCGCTCACCATCTTCACGACCTTAGCAAGCGCGCTTTCATTGGAACGGCGTGTCACCTCGATCTCGATCGCGCCGCCGCCGTTGATTGTACCGGCAAAAACCCGGCTTTCCGCGTCCACTGCATCAGGCTTTGCCCGCGCCGCTGCGGCATCGGCGACCGGCACCTTGTCGACCGGGATGCTTTCACCCGTCACCGGGGCCTGGTTGATCGCGCTGGTGCCTTTGATGACGAAGCCGTCAGCAGGCAGGCGCTCGTTCGGGCGGACGATGGCAATGTCCCCGACGACCATCTGCTCGACCGGGATTTCGCTGGTCTGCCCGTCGCGTCGCACGGTCGCGGTTTCGGGCGCGAGCTTCGCCAGCGCCTCGATCGCCTTCTTGGCGCGGCCCATCGCGTAATGCTCAAGCGCATGGCCAAGGCTGAACAGGAACAGCAGCAGCGCGCCTTCGGCCCATGCGCCCAGCGCCGCGGCGCCGGCGGCAGCGACCAACATCAGCGTGTCGATCTCGAACTTCTTCATCCGAAGGTTGTCGATCGCCTCGCGCAGCGTGAAGAATCCGCCGAAGAAATAGGCCGCGACATAGCAGGCGGTGGGCAGCCACTCCGGTACGCCGGCAACCAGCCTCTCGATCGCATAGCCGATCCCCAGCAGTGCGCCGCAGGCGAGCGCGAAGATCAGCTCGGTGTTGGGGCCAAGAAACTCGGCATGGCTATGGTCGTGGCCATCGCCAGGACCGTGCTTCTCCTCGTCCGCGCCGTGGCCACCCGGCCCGTGGTCATGGCCAGCATGGTCGTCAGCCGCGACCCGCTTGCCTACACCGACCTTCAGCTTGCGAAGTGCGGCGCGGACCTCCTCTTCGGTGGTCTCCCGGCGATCATACTCGACCCGAACCGAGCCGCTGGTGCTGGCGCTTGCCTGGACGACGCCGGGCAAGGCGCACAGCGCATCGCTGACGGTCCGCGCCCGGCGCGCGTGATTGATACCCGTCACCTGCCAGATCGCATGACCGTAGCGTTCGGTGATTTCGGCACCAGCGGCGCGCACCATTTCGCGCAAGCGGGGCAGCGGCAGTTTGGCGGCGTCAAAATGGATGCACAGCGCCGCCGGCGTGTCGCCGTCGACGCAGATCACATGGGCCCGCTCGACGCCTTCGCGTTTCGACAGGGTCGACACGAGACGGTCCAGACAAGCGTCGGCCGCGTCAGGAAGGTCGGGCAGCAGGACCGGAATATCGAGTTCGAGCTTGTCGTTCATGACGACCTCCTTTCCCTTTTCTTGGTTTCGGCGCGCGCGTCGCGCAGGATTTCGACACCGCCCTTGATGGCGATGATGGCAGTGGCGAAGCCGACCAGCAGGTCCGGCCAGTTGGTGCCCAGCCACAGCACCAGCACGCCGGCGATCAGGATGCCGCCATTGGAAATGAAGTCATTGAAGCTGAAGGTGGTGGCGGCCCGAAGGTTGACGTCCGGATCCTTGAGCCGCTGGAGCAGCCGCAGGCACAGGTAGTTCACGACGCCAGCGATCGCCGACATGACCATCATGGTCGGTCCGATCGGCTCGCTGCCCTGAAGGTAGCGCCGGCCAACGTCGATCAGGATGCCGCCCGCGAAGATCAGCAGCATGACGCCGGAGGCCGTCGCCGCTCGCGTCTTCCATGTCTCGCCCCGGGTGAGCGCCACGAGGCTCAGCGCGTACACGGCGGTATCCGACAGGTTGTCGACGCCGTTGGCGATCAGCGCGCTCGAATCCGCGAAGAAGCCGGAAATAAAGAAGCCAGCCGCGATTGCCGCATTCAGCAGCAGGACAATCCAGAGCGTACGACGCTCTCGCCCGCCATTATTGTCATTGTTCGGGATCATCCCATGATCTCCTCAAGCGTCAGCAGGGCGAGGAACCCCACGAAGAACATCGAGCTGATGAGCGGGGTGTCAGGCTTCTCGTGCGCCTCGACCAGCAACTCCTCCGTGACGAGATAGAGCAGCGCCATCAGACCAAAGCTCAGGAAGCCAGCGACCATTACCGGCGAAAGCGTGGCGACAGGAACGGCCGCGAGCGCGCCGATCGGCAGCAGCAACGCCAATGCCGAAACGATCACGATGATGCGCAGGCGCGAGCGATAGGTTTCCGCCAGCTCGTCGGTCAGCGTCAGACCCAGGAAGAGCACTTCGAGCGTAAGCGCGATCGTCAGCAGGAACCCTGCCTTCTCGCCCGCGACGAACGCGAGGCCGAGCACCAGGCCATCAACCAGAATGTCGATGCCGATCGCCGCCAGCAACGCCATCGGTCCCTTGAAGCGGGCCTCGAAAGCCTTGAGCCCCAACATCGTCGCGACACCCGCCGCCCCACCGATCAGCGTCGCGCTGGGCGAAGCCTCATGCTTGACCTGCGGCAGGATTTCGGTCGCTGCCGCCGCAAACACGACGCCGGCGGCGAGATGCTGTAGGCCCGCCACGAGGCCAGGATTCAACTTGGTGCGGCTCGCAATGATCGCGCCGAGCACGACCGCCAGCACAGGCGCAAGCGTGTAGAGCAATGCTTGCATATGCTATGATCCCTCCGGGGTTCGGTGACAGACGCGGATCTTCCCGCCCTGCGTGAAGGCGATCGACCCACCCGCCACGACTGCCCGCGACCGGTCGCCGCGAAACTCATCGCCCGTTCGTTGCGCGTGCAGGATCTCGGTCCTGCCGTTGGGCAGCCAGGTGACAGCCATCTTCAGGCCGTCGTCGATGAAGTCGACATCGGCGCGCGATCCGTCGTCGCAATACATGATGCGTTGCGCGATCAATCGGGGCGTCAGATGCGTTTCATGCGCCGGCTCGACAGGTTCGCTCGGCGCGGGATTGCACGCTCCGGCGACCATACCCGCGAACAGAACGGCGCCGATGCGCGCGGCTGTCAGGCAAGGCAGGTAACGCAAAGCGCGCACCGCACTCACCACAGCACGCCGTGATCGGGCGTCAGCGGCTCAGGGGCTGGCAGTCCCGCCGTCTGAAGAAGGTCGATCTCGATCGTGCGGCACATGGCCGTGAGTGGGACATCGTGGACGCTATTGGCGAACGGATCGGTCAGATCCTCGCCGATGCTCAGCACCGCGAGGAAGACGAGTCCGATCAGCGTCGATCCGATCGGCGTGGCAAGGCCCAGAGATTCGACCAGCGCGATCGGGAGCAGCACGCAGAACACGCGCGTGAAAAGGTTCGGGAAGAACCTAAAGCCATTAGGCAGCGGCGTGTTCTTGATCCGCTCCATGCCGCCTTGGGCATTGGCGATGTCGATCAGGACGCGCTCGACAGTTGCCTGCTGGATCTCAGTGGTCCGACCTTCCGCGAGCGCGTCGGCGTAGATGCCCGATATGTCTTCCAAGAGCGCGTTGGCAGGGTTCAGGCGACCGACCGCCATATCGGCGACGTCCGTTCCGGCGACCCGAGCAATCTCTTCATAGGGCGACTGTCGGCGAAGCTGGCAGCGCATCGAGTGCGCAAAGGCGATCTGCCGCAGAATGATGTTGTGCCGCATCTCACTGCCCTCGGGTTCCCCCTTGGTCAGGCTGCGCGTGATCCGGGCCAGGCTGCGCGACGCATTGATGAGCGCGCCCCAAAGGGTTCGCGCTTCCCACCAGCGAGCATAAGCAGCGTTGGTGCGGAACCCCATGAAGAGCGCGATGGCAGTGCCGAAAAGCGCCGTCGGCAAAGGCGGTTCCTTAATCGGGGTCATTATGTGGAATGCCGTCACGGCTACGTCCCACACGAACAAGATCGTGAGCGGCTTCCAAACCTCGACAATGATCTGCCTAAACCGTGGTCTCGCGCCAACAATCATATCAACTTTGCCCTAAATCCCTTTGCGATCGTTATCCAATCGGCATGTTCATGATGTCCCGATAAGCGGACAGCAGCTTGTTCCGGACTTGCAGGGTCGCTTCGAAAGTTATGGATGCGCGGCTCTGGATGAGCGCGACGGTTGCAATGTCGGTGGTTTCGCCACGCTCATATGCTTCCGTGACGACATCCTCTTGCTCCTGGGTCTCGTTGACCTTCGCGACCACGGCATTGAGGGTGTCGGCGAAGTTCGACGCCGGAGCGGTGGGCGTCACGCCGGGCGGTGCCGTCGGCTGTGCCTCGCGCAAAGCGCGGCTTCGCGCGATCACTTCGGCGCGAATGACCATCACATTCGAGATCGACGTGTCAGACATCGCTTCTCTCCCGTTGCAGCGCGACGTGTCGGAAGACAGGACGGTTCATCTGGCGCCCTCCCGTTCGCAGGTCCGGGTCCGGCCATCGCCTTCCACGATGGTGAGCTGCGTTCCTTTGAAGGTCGCGGTGGCCGTCTCGCCGACATACTGGAGGCCCTGCGCTGGAGCGGTCAGTGTCACGGGCGTCCCGCTGCCAGAACGCCGCAAATCGATCTGCAGGCCGTTGTCCTTGAAATCGACGAACAGCGGTTCCCGGTCGGAACAGCGATAGGGGTGTCGCCCCATTTCCCCAGTCGCCACAGCGCTGTCGGACGAATGGATTTCTTGCTCCGTTGGGGGAGCCGGCGGCTTGCTTTCCGAGCAAGCTGCCAACCCGGCAACGAGGATGAGGGCGGGTAGTACCCGGATCCCAGGCATCATCGCGCCTTCCTCCTGTAGCGGGAGGGGACGCGCTGACGATTGATCTCACGGGCAGGCTGACCCACCCGCCAGCGCAGATAGGTTGCGAGGCGGTCGTCGGCCTCGATCATCAGGGACCGCAGGCGGCGCAACATCATCGCCGCGAACGGCAGAGAGAGCGCCCCGCGCAGCGTGCAGCTATGTGTTAGCCTGGTGCCACCATCGTCCCCTGCCAGCTCGTACCGCTCTTCGAGCGTGAACAGATAAGGGATGCCGCAGGACCAAGCGAAGGCGTGCGGCTTATCGAATTGATCGACCCGGGCCGGCGTCCGAATTGGCCGGGTGATGCCCTGGATCGCGAAGGTACATTCCGTCTCGCCAAGCAGGCACGGGTTGTCGAGGAATGCGAGCGGACTCCAAGCCCGACGATGATCCGGATCGGTGATCGCCGACCAGATCCGCAGTGGCCCGCCGTGAAGCATTGAGCTGGTTATGGTGCGAGGCATATCCCCATCTCCCAGAGATGAGCGGGGCGATCGCGGACCGCCCCGCTCACCCATCAGGCCAAGTTGTTCACGAAGGTCTGACCGTGGTCGTCCCCTTCATGCTCCTCATTGTAGTGCTCGGGATTCTCGATCACTTTCTGCCCGAACCGGGCATAGAGCGTCGGCAGAACGAACAGCGTCAGCAGCGTCGCCGAGATCAGGCCGCCGATGACGACGGTCGCCAAGGGCTTCTGCACCTCCGCGCCCGCGCCCTCGCCAAGCGCCATCGGCACGAAGCCGAGGCTGGCGACAAGCGCGGTCATGACGACAGGCCGCAGACGCTGCATTGCGCCGACATGGGCCGCCTCTTCGCGCGATAGCCCCGACCGGATCAGATCCTGGATCGAGCTGACCATCACGAGGCCGTTGAGGACCGCGATGCCCGACAGGGCGATGAAGCCCACCGCCGCCGAAATCGAAAAGTCCATGCCTCGCAAGAAGAGCAGCAGGACACCGCCCACCAGCGCGAAGGGCACGCCGGTGAAGACGATCGCGGCATCGCGGACCGATCCCAATGCGCCATAGAGCAGCAACAGGATCAGGATGAAGCAGGCCGGAATAACCAGCTTCAGCCGCTCGCTTGCCGATTGCAGGTTTTCGAATTGGCCGCCCCATTCGAGATAGGTACCGGCAGGCAGCCGAACCTGGCTGGCGATCGCTGCCTGCGCATCCGCAACCACCGATCCGACGTCGCGGCCACGCACGTTGGCTTGCACCACCACGCGCCGTTTGCCGTTCTCGCGGCTGATCTGGTTGGGACCGTCGACCACCTTGATCTCGGCGACGCTGGACAGCGGCACATAGCCGCCGCCTGCGACCGGCACCTGCACCTGCTGGAGCAGGCCGATGTCGGCGCGCTGCGCCTCAGACAGGCGGATCACCACCGGGAAGCGACGATCGCCCTCGAAGATCTGGCCCGAGGTCCGCCCGCCGATCGTGGCAGTCACGGTGTCCTGCACGTCTTGCGCCGTGACGCCCAGGCGCGCCATCGCGTCACGATTGACGCGGATGTCGAGCATGGGAAGACCTGTCGTTTGCTCGACTTTCACGTCCGCGGCACCCTGCGTCTTACGCAGCGTCGCAGCGATTTGCTCGGCCGTCCGGTTCATCTGGTTGAAGTCGTCCCCGAACACCTTCACCGCGATGTCACCGCGCACGCCGGCGATCAGCTCATTGAAGCGCATCTGGATGGGCTGGGTGATCTCGTAGGCATTGCCCGGGATCTTCGCGAGCTTACCCTCGATCCGGCTCACCAGCTCCTCCTTGGGAAGCTCAGGATTCGGCCAATCCTTGCGCGGCTTCAGGATAACGAACATGTCGGTTGCGTTCGGCGGCATCGGGTCGGCCGCCAGCTCGGCGGTGCCCGTCTTGGAATAGACGAACTGCACCTCCGGCTGCTTCGACATCATTCGCTCGATCGGCACCTGCATCGCCTGGCTCTGCTGGACCGACGTCGCCGGAATACGGAGCGACTGGATCAGCAAATCGCCTTCATCGAGCTGCGGCAGGAACACCGAGCCGAGCGTGGTGAAGGCCAGCGCCGCCACCACAAGGCTCGCGACACCCGCCCCGATCGTCACGGTCGGACGCTTCATCGCCCGATCAAGACCAGGTTCGTAGCGCTTCTTCAGCCACGTGATAATGCGGCCGTCCTTCTCCTCAACCTTCTTCGATAGCCAGATCGCGATCATCGCCGGCACGAAGGTGAGAGAGAGGATGAAGGCGAAGGCGAGCGCGATGATGACGGTGAGCGCCATCGGCACGAACGTCTTGCCCTCCACGCCGGTCAACGTGAGCAGCGGCACATAGACAAGGATGATGATCGCCTGCCCGTACACCGAGGGACGGATCATCTCACGCGCAGCGGAAGCCACGGTCGCGAGCCGTTCCTTGACGCTGAGCAATCGTCCTTCATGATGCTGTTGCTCGGCAAGCCGGCGCAGCGCGTTTTCGACGATGATGACAGCGCCATCGACAATCAGACCGAAGTCCAAGGCGCCGAGGCTCATCAGATTGGCGGAGACACCGGCACGCAGCATCCCGAAGCCGGTCAGCATCATGGTAATCGGGATGACCAGCGCCGCGATCAGGGCCGCACGGAAGTTGCCGAGCAGCAGGAAGAGCACGACGATGACCAGCACCGCGCCTTCGGACAGGTTTTTCGCGACCGTCTTGATCGTCGAATTGACTAGCTCGGTGCGGTTCAGCACCGGCTGAATTACGACGTCAGGAGGCAGCGAAGCGTTGATCGTCTTCAGTTTCTCAGCGACCGCGGTCGACACGATGCGGCTGTTCTCGCCGATCCGCATGATCGCCGTGCCGACGACGACTTCGGTACCGTTCTCCGATGCCGAACCCATGCGGATCGCCTGACCCGTCTTCACAGTCGCAACTTGTTCGACCGTGATCGGCACGCCGTTACGTGTCGCGATCACGGTCCTGGCCAACTCGCTGGCATTGCGAACGAGCGCATCCGAGCGAACAGCCAGACCTTCGCCATTGCGATTGACGAAGCCACCGCCGACGCTGGTGTTATTGCGCTCCAGCGCATTTCCCAGGTCCGTCAGCGTGATGCCGAGCGAGGCCAGCTTCTGCACGTCGGGCACGACGAGGAACTGCTTGGCGTAACCGCCAATCGAGTCGACACCGGCGAGGCCCGGTGTGGTCTTCAGAAGCGGCGTCACGATCCAGTCCTGCGCGGTGCGCAGGTAGGTCGCCTTGTCCTCTTCGGTCGTCAGTCGCTCGCCCTCTGGCGTGATGTAGCTGCCATCGGGCTGTTGGCCCGGTTCACCGGGCTTGTGCTTGTCGTCCTCGCGATGATCGAGACGAACGGTGTACATGTACACCTCGCCCAGGCCTGTCGCGATCGGACCCATTTCAGGGTTCACGCCGTCGGGCAGATTCTCTTGCACGCCCCGCAGACGCTCGCCCACCTGCTGGCGGGCGAAATAGATGTCCGTCGCGTCCGAAAAGACCGCCGTGATCTGCGCGAAGCCGTTGCGGCTCAACGAGCGCGTATATTCCAGGCCGGGGGTGCCGGCGAGCGCGGTTTCGATTGGAAACGACACCTGCTTCTCGACCAGCTCGGGCGAGAGGGCAGGCGCGCGGACGTTGATCTGGACCTGATTGTTGGTGATGTCCGGCACCGCGTCGATCGGTAGCCGGTAGAGGGAAAAGGCGCCGATGGCGGCGACGATGACGGTGAGGAGCAGGACTAGCCAGCGCTTCTCGACCGCCCAGGTTACGATACGGGCGATCATGGCTTAATCCTCGTGGCTCGCTTCGCCCTTGCCGATCTCGGCCTTGAGCGTGAAACTTCCGGTGGTGGCGATCTGTTCGTTGCCGGTCAGGCCCGACCGGACGATCACCGTGTCGCCCGACGCATCGCCGAGCTGGACCGGGGTCGCCTTGAAGCCGGTGGGCGTGCGCACGAACACGACCGACTTGCCCTCGAAACTCTGGACCGCCGTCGTCGGCACGCGGACCGCCCCGCTCCCGCCGCTGCCCGTGAGCTGCACGGCTGCCGTCACAGGCTCGCCGACCCGCCATTCGCCACCGCGATTGTCGAGCGTGGCGAGCGCCGGCACGAGCCGCGTCTGCGGATCAAGCGCCGGCGACACGAAGGTCACGCGGGCGGTCGCCTGACGGCCTGCCGCCTTCACCAGCACCGTATTGCCGGGACGCACCCGGCCCGCATCCTCGGGCTTGAGATTAAGCGCGATCGACACCTGGCTCAGGTTGGCGATGCGATAGAGTTCGGCATCCGCCGCGACCGTTTGTCCCAGCGTCACGGGGCGCGCAATGATCTGGCCCGAGATCGGCGCGGCAATGCCGAGCCGGTTGAGCCCGCCGCCGCCGACACCCGCCGCCGAAACCATGCTCTGCGCCTGCGTCAGGGCGATCCGCGCCTCCGTCGCCGCTGTGCGGGCGGCGATCAGATCCTGTTCAGGGGAGACTCTCTGCGCGAACAGCCGCTGTTCGCGCGCGAGGTTCGAATTAGCGAGCTGAAGCCGCGCCCGCGCCGCCTCGACCTCGCCCTTGATCTGCGCCGCCTCGCGGCTTTCGATGACAGCAATGGTCTGGCCGCGTCCGACCGATTGGCCGAGGTTACGGGTGAGCGCGACCACGCGTCCCGCAATTGCGGCCGAGACGACCTGCGTTCCCTGTGGGTCGCCCTCGATGATCGCGGGCAGCTCGATCGTCCCGGCCCCGCCGATGATCGGCCGTCCGACCTGGACGCCCGCTGTGGCGATCTGGTCGGCACCCAATGTGACAACGCCTTCACCGGCATGACCGCCTTCAGCACCGCCCTTTTCCGTGCCCGCTGCCGTCTCATTGGCAGCTGCGCCTTCGGCAGTTGCCTCGTTTCCGCCATCCTTGCCGCCGCAGGCAGCCAAGAGCAGGGCGAGCGACGCCGCGCCCGCGAGATAAAAGCTCTTCATCACTGATTCCCCCCATTGGGCGCAGGAGCGGTCAGTCGCTCCACTTGCGCGCGGGCATTCTGGTAATTGGCAAGCGCGTCGATCGCGGCGACCCGCGTTTCGGCGAGCGTGCGTTCAGCATCGAGCAATTCGAGCTGGCCGAACTTGCCCTCGCGATAGCCGATCCGCGCGATGCGGGCGGCCTCCTGTGCAGCCGCCAGCGCCGGCCCCGACGCCGCACGAGCCGTCGTTGCGGCATTGGCCGCCTGCGCCTGCGCGTCCGTGATCGCCTGTTCGATGTCGAGCGCGGTCACGCGGCGCTGCGCATCCGCCTGGGTCCGCTGCGCGGTCGCCTGCGCAATCGCGGCGCGACCATTGTTGAACACCGGGATCGGGATCGACACGCTGAACACCGCCGCCATGTCGTTGGTCGCTTCCAGGCGGCGGATCGACGGCCCGACGTTCAGGTCAGGCACGCGATTGGCGCGCGCGAGCCGCACGCCGGCTTCGGCAATGGAGAAATCCGCGTTGGCTGCCGCCAGCGCGAGTGTGCCGGTCGTGTTGACCGGTGCCAACGGCCCATAGACGTTCACACCGGGAAGGCGATCGAGCAGCGTGTCATCGAGCAGGCCGTCGATCGGCCGTCCGATCCGACGCGCCAGATTGGCGCGGGCCGCCTCGGCCAAGCGAAGCTGCCGTTCCACATTGGCGTCGGCATTGATACGCGCGACATCCGCGCGCTGTTGCTCGAGTGGCGATGCCCGCCCTGCCTGCACGCGAACGCTCGCGGCCCGCAGCGCATCGCTGGCGATCCGGGCCTGATCGCGGGCTGTCATTACCCGGCGATCGGCCGCGACCGCTTCGACATAGAGCTGCGTTACCTGAAGCCGGACATCCGCCGCGATGATCGCGGCCTGGATCTCGGCCCGGGACAATTGCGCATTGGCGACCGCGACGCGGGCGCCGCGCTTGCCGCCTAGCTCGATCGGGATCGCAAAGCCGACCGTGGTTTCCGCGCTGCGGACCCCCCGATACGGCCCGGAGCCGATGACATTCTCGACTTGGCCTTGAACCACCGGATTGGGCCGCAAGCCGGCGACTGTGCGACCTGCACGGGCCGCGTCGATTCCAGCTGTCGCCGCTTCCGCAGCAGGGGCCGAACCGCCCGCTGCACTGACCGCTTGGTCAAGCGTGTAGACCGGCGCATCCTGCGCAACAGGCGCGGACGGTCCGACCTGCGCCTGCGCCATCGTGGCGCAAGACGCTGCGGCCAGCATGGCCGCGAGGATACGATTCATGAAAATAGGACTCCTGACGATGATCGACAGGGCGCGCCAACGCACGCCCAAATCGGACGTCAGGCTTGGGGGGGCCTCAAATGGACCATGCCGGTGCGGCCGTCGAGCGACGCAGAGGCGGAGATTGTCGGCTTGGGCACTGTGAGGACGGGGGTATATTCCATCGTCGTGCGCGCAGGCGCGCCGACGTCGTGTCCGTGACAATAATTGTGATGATGCGGGACATTCTTGTCCGAGTCCGATGGCACCTGATCGATGTCACCGGCGGTATGGACCGTGAACTCAACGCCCGCGATGCTTCCCCCCGCCAGATCGGCGGCATGGGCCATGCCGGAGAAGCTGGTCAGGACCAGCATCAGGCATGTCAGGAAAGGCAAAAAGGCTCGCACTAGCTTGCCTCTATCACGGAAGGGTTTTCATGTCATTGCACTAATTCGAACCAAGGGTCACTGAGCCGGAACCCGAGCGGGATCGGTCGCGCCCGTTCCAGGCGAACCCGACCGCAATGGCGACCGCCATCAGGAGTTGCGCCAGCACCGATTGCCAAGTGGGAAACACGCCGAGCATCGACAGCCGTGGCACGTCCGCGAGCGGTGCGATGTTGATAAGGCCGGCTTCCTGGAGCGCGGCGACGCCTTTACCCGCAAGCACGACGGTCAGAACGGCCATGAGCCAGGAGCTATAGCGGAAGAACTGCGCGATCGGCAGCTTGCGACTGTAGCGAAGCATGGCCCAAGCGATCAGGCTGAGCAGTCCAATCGCCGACCCGGCCCCCGCGAGAAGCATCCCGTTGTCACCTTGCGCCGAAAGCGCGGCATAGAACAGGATCGTCTCGAAAACCTCGCGATAGACGACCACGAAGGCGAGTCCGAACAGGAACCAGCCCGACCCGCCCGAGAGCGCCCGCGACATCTTCTCGCGAATATAGCGCTGCCACTGATCGGCTTGCGCCTTACCGTGCATCCAAATCCCGACCGAGAGCAGCACGACCGCGGCGAACAGCGAGCCGAACCCTTCGGTCAGCTCCCGGCTCGCGCCGCTGATCCCGATTGCATAGGTGGCGACCGCCCAGGTGATTCCGCCCGCGATGATCGCGCTGACCCAGCCGCCATGAACGTAGCGCAGCGCCTCGCCGCGGTCGGCTTTACGCAGGAATGCGATCATGGCGACGACGATGAGCAGGGCCTCAAGCCCTTCACGCAGCAGGATCGTGAACGCGCCCAGGAACGTGGACGCCTCGGTGGCGGCATCGGGCGCGAGCGCCGCTTCTGCATCATCGAAAAAGCCGCCCAGCACCGTGACCTTCTCCGCGAGATCATCGGGCGATGCGCCCCGGTCGATCGCGGCGCGGAACTCCCCCATGGCGCCCTCGATTCGGCCCATCAGCGTCGCGTCGCGCGCGGTGAGCGTTGGTTCGATCGGCTCGAACCCATCGAGATAGGCCGAGAGCGCCAGCTCTTTCGCCATGCGCGCATCGCCACGCCGGGCAGCGGCCACGCTTTCGGCGAGCTTGGCGCGGGCGACCACGAGCGAGCCGGGAGCCTGTTGCATCACCTGTTCGGGATGACGACGCAGGAACGCGAGCACGGCTTCAGCCTTGGCGCCGCCGATTGCCGCGCCGAGCCCGGCCGGGGTGAGCGCGACCAGGGCTTTCAGGTCCGGAATGCGCCGGCGAAGTGTCGGGTCGGATTTCCAAAGCTGCTCGCCTTCGCGCGCCTGCGCGTCCGTGAAGGCGAAGCTCCCGGCTCGGAATGCTACCGCCCAGCGCTGATCGTTCGGCAGATCGGCGAAGCTCTGCATCGCCGTCCCGTCGATGCCCTGCGTCACCACCTGATAGAGCGCGAAGACGCTGCGCTGGCGCGCACGTTCGGCATCGGTAAAGGCGATCGGGGGTGTCGCGAGCTTGGCGGCGTCGGGGCCACGGCCGTTGCCCGTCATGCCGTGACAGGACGCGCAGGATTGTTGGAACAGGGCATGGCCGGAGACGAGGTTCGGAGCCTTATCGGGCGCGAGCGGCACCGGGTAGGCGCGCAGCAGATCGGCCGCGAGCCCGTGCGCCAGTGTTGCCACCTGTTCAGTCGATCCCTTTTCCGCGATTACCGCTTGGAGGTTGGCGGCCCGCTGAATGAGGGCTTGGCGCTCCGGCTTCGCCGGCAGGCCTTGAAGCCGTGTCGAGACCGACGCGGCAAACTCATTCATTTCGGCGTATTCCGACGCGCTCTTGATCCGACCGTTCGCGACCGCGCCTCCATAATCGACGGCCATATAGTCGAGCAGCCGCCATGCGGTTTGCACGTCGCCGGGTTCGGCGAATGCCGCAGCAGGGATCAGCAGCGCAGCGAGCGCGGCGAGCAGCCGCAGCGAGAGCATTGCCCGGATCAAGGTGAGCAGACGCACTACCGCTCTCCCAGTTCGCGCCGAGCGCCAGTGACGATTTCATAAGCGGAGTGGAGGAACAGGAGGGCGATGAGGCCGGCGACGGCGAGGTCCGGCCAGGCGCTTCCTGTCCACGCCACCAGACCGGCCGCGGCGATCACCGCGACATTGGCGAGCGCGTCGTTGCGGCTGAACAGCCAGATCGCGCGAACATTGGCGTCCCCTTCCCGGAAACGCGCAAGCACCAAGGCGGACACGACATTGATCGCGAGCGCGACAACGCCGATTGTGCCCATCAGTTCGGCATCCGGCGCGGTTGCGTTCAGGGCGCGCCAAATCGCGAAACCGATTACGCCCACGCCAAGCGCACCGAGAAACAACCCCTGCGTCAGCGCGACCTTTGCCCTCGCCCGTGCGGACCAGGCAAGCGCGAGAAGACCGATAAGGCTGATCGACCCGTCCCCGAGAAAATCGAGGGAATCCGCTTTCAGCGCTTGGCTATCGGCGATGAACCCGCCGAACAGCTCGGCGACTCCGAAGCCGAGGTTGAGCACCACGACGGTCAGCAGCGCACGGCGATAGGCCGGATCGGTTTGCGCGCGCGCGGGCTCCCCGTGGCACCCGCAGCTTTCGGTAGAAGCATTCATGCGGCCTTCCTTACCACCTCCAGTCGCTGTAGAAGCAAGCGAAATGTGCGACACGTTCGCATTAGCAAGGATGGCATGATGAAGCCGGTGATGATTGGGCAGCTCGCCAGCGAGACGTCGACAAAAGTGACGACGATCCGGTTTTATGAGTCGATCGGGTTGCTGCGCTCCGCCCCGCGCACGGCGTCGGGCCGTAGAACCTATGATGCCAGCGACATCGAGCGTTTGCACTTCATCCGCAACGGTCGCCGGCTCGGCTTTTCGGTCGACGAAATACGATCGTTGATGGGGCTGGCGCAGAACCCGGACCAGGATTGTGGTGCCGCCTCAGCTATCGCTGCTCAGCACCTCAAGGATGTGGAGGAGAGGCTGGCGCAACTCGCGGTGTTGCGGGATGAGTTGGCAATGCTCAGCCAGAGCTGCACCAAGGCGCGCATGGCCGATTGTCGGATCATGAAGGCGATCGGCAAAGGCCACCCTCAAGCCGATCAGTAATAGTCGGCTAGCCTGAGGTCGCGCACATCACCCGAGGCCATCGTCAGCTTTACGAGGGTGCCAGCAGGCCGGGAGCGCACTTGCCAGAGCTCCCCACGCGTATAGTTCGCATCGATCGAATGGCCGTTCACCGCCACGATCCGGTCGCCGACCGCCCAGCCAGCCTTTTCCGCAGGACTGTTCGCCGCGACATGAACGACGGTAAGCGCCGTTGGTGAAGCTGCGAGGCCAAGACCGCTACGATCCTTCAGCATCGGCAGACGGTGACGAGGATCGATCGGCCGGAGCCACACGAACCCGGCCGTCACATCGAATACCACGTCGAATTGAGCGATCAGCGGTAGGCCGACATTGCCAACCGTGCTGGTGGAGAGCCAAGCTCTCATCCCGAGTGTGGGGACGTTCGAGACGCCAAGCCCTTCAATGTTGATGTTCTGGGTTGTGAAAGCATCGTTGACTCGCACGCCATCGACGCCGCCGATCGCCGCGGTCGAGACGAGCTTCCCGTTCAACAGCCCTTGATCGCGGGCATAGGCCGACGAGAGCATCAGCGCGGCCGAGCTGCCAAGATCGATCATCAAGGGCACGGGAGACAGGCCCTCGACGGAGGCCCGGATGAACAGCTCCTGCTTGGCACCGCGCCCGAGCGCGGCAGCGCGCCAATCAGGGCCGGCGAGGAACGTCCCCGACTTGACGACCGCCATACGCCTGTTCGCGAAATCGAGCGCGATGCAGCTGCCCGTGAACATATCGGCACCGAGGAGAATATCGATCGGTCGTCCGAAGGCCGCCGACACAGCACCTAGATCACCGACAACAGCAAAGGGGAGACGACGGGTTTCGCGGGCGAGCTGTACGTCGATGTCGCGGACCAGCAGCACCGGGGCCTTGGCGCTCAGCCCGCTAATCATGCGCCGCTCACCATTGTTCAAGCCGAGCTTCGCCGCGAGCGCCGTGCTCATGATCGACGCGCCGCTGCCACTGTCGAGCACCGCCCGCACCGGCACGCCGCCCACTTGCGCCAAAACAAGCAGGGTATCACCCGTGCCGACTTCCAGCGGCTCCCATTCGAGGTGAGCCGCGCCAAAGTTCCACGAGCCCGCAGACCGGGAAGTCCGTCGCGCGAGCGTTGGAGAACCGAGCACCAAGCCGGTTCCACAGGCCAGCAGCCGCGCCACTAATGAGCGTCGAGACATACCGATTGCTTCAGCACGGGCCGTCAAAAAGCCACCTCCAGCCCCCCGTCCGCAGGAGAGCAAATTGCGGTTACATGCTCCAGCCACTGGAGGAGCAAGGGCTTTTTAAGCGCCCGAAATGCTATCCTGTTCAAATGCCCTCTCGAAAATGAGCAGTTGAGGCAGGTCAGAACCGGTCGAATAAGACCGAAGTAGGCAACTTCCGCTTGCGCGACCTTGGGCGAGCAGGACCCCAGTTCACGAAGGAACGTGAAGCTATCGCCTCACCCGCAGCAGCCCGTCACAGTCCCGTTTGCTTTCGCCTCCTGGATTGGAGGGCATGGGACATCGCCAAATGAGCAGAACACGCAGCAGTCGCCGGCCAAGGGCCGCAGCACCACCGCGCAATGCCGGCAATCATAGAAAAACTGGCAGGCGTTGGTGGGCATCCTTTCGGTGGCCACCCCGCCGCATTTGGGACAGGTCAGGGTTGAGGTGAGCTGCATCAGGAAAGCGCGTTCATCAGCGGCGCTTCTAGGAGGTCCCAGGCGAACGCGATAAGCGTCAGAACCGTTCCAATCGCGAGCAGGATAGGTGTCGCGCGCGAGGGCAGCGGCATTGTGCAGGACCGGTCCCCAGCACAGGACCTCCGACGCTGCGCGTAGGCCCACCACCCAGCAGCCAAGCCGATGAGCGAGGTCGCCGTTAGCGGCCACCTTAGTGGCATCAGCGCGGCGAAGTTGCTGGACAGGCCCGCCCCCAGGCCGAGCGCCGCGAGTGCGAGGGGCAGGACGCAGCATGACGCCGCAGCTAGAACAGCGGCTAAGCTCGCAAGCGCGCCGAGGGCGGATAGCCCCGTGTCGGCGCGACGTCGTGACGTTGGTGCGCTTAGGGTTTCACGCGGGATGCTCTCTTGGTTCATCTATCGCCTCTAGCGGGTTAGCCCGTTATGCATCCTGTAGTGACTACAGGAGCAAGCGGTATATGCGCGTTGAGGAAAGCATTGCGATCGGCGAGCTGTCTCGCCGGACTGGCGTGAATATCGAGACGATCCGGTACTTCGAGCGCGTTGGTGTTCTCGCAACGCCACCCCGCACAAGCGGCGGGCGGCGGGTATATGGGACCGGTCACGTCCGCGCACTTGGGTTCGTCCGTCGCGCGCGCGAACTCGGCTTCTCCCCGGCCGAGGTGCGCGCGATCCTGTCTCTTGGCGGTTCTGCGCAGGCGTCATGCAGTGAGGTCCGCGAGATCGCGGCTCACCATCTAGAGCGTGTGCGCGCTAAGATGGAGGATCTGGCGCAACTAGAAAGCCTGCTGGCTGCGACCATCGACCGTTGCGAAGGCGACGGGGCGGCGAGGTGCGCCGTGATCGACTTGCTGAACCAACATTCGACTGCGTAGATGTCGCATCGCACCCCGTACTCGCGCAAACGGTCGATAACGGAGCCGATCACCATCACCACGGCACGCGGCCCTAGCCACCTATGTGGACGTTGCGCATCACGAAGCCGCTTTTCGGAAGCGCTGGCAGCCTGGCGAAATCGATGCTCAGGTCTTGGTCCGGTACGTCATAGCGCATCGCGTTGACGAGGAGGTGTGCCGCCGCCTTCATGATCGCGAGGACGATCCATTCGCCGGGACAGCGATGGCCGAGATAGTGATCGCCGCCGCCCTGCGGAATGAAGTTGAAGGAGTCTTCGTCCCAAGCCCTGAAACGCTCAGGGCGAAACTCCTGGGGGTCGGCCCAGGTCGCTGCGTCGTGATTGCTCCCATAAAGGTCTAGCACCACTTGACGCCCTTCCGGAAAGGCCATCCCCTCCCACTCGAAATCTTGGCTCGCGCGCGCCACCACAGCGGGAAAGAAGGGATAGAATCGGCGGACCTCTTGGACGAAGAGCTCGGCATAGTCCGGCTGCTGAACCAAGGCCGCCCTGATCCCTGAACAGGTTTGCAGCGCGTGGGCGACGAAGGTGATGTACACTGCGATCGCGACGGTCGGGCGAAGGACATTTACCAGTTCGACCGCTGCGACGTGCGGCGAAAGAAGATCGTCGTGCCGGTCGCGATGCCAGGCTATCGCGTAAGCCGCGGTCCCCGAGCCCGAGCCGATGCTCCCGGCCCGAATGCCTTCAATGATCCGCTTCGCCCATGCGTCGACGCGACGACGGGCCAGCCGTGACCAAAGATGCCTTGGGCTCGCCGAGCCGGCGGCGTCGAACAGCGCCCGCAGCTCGCCCGCGCGGTTGCCGGCTTCATCGTCCGGAAGAGGAACTCCCGCCCAAGCGCATACCGCTCGCGTCAGCGGCTCATGCAACTCGTCATAGAAGACGATCTCTCCTTTGCGCGTCCAGCCCGGCACCGCCCTGCGCCACTCGGCCTCGAACAATTGCGCCAGCGCCCGCACGCGCTCTGGTGTCATCAGGCCCATGAACATCTGCTTGCGGTGCCGATGGGTCTCGCCGTCCAGACCCTGAACGCCGCCTTGGCCCAGCAGTGTCTTCTGAATAGCGACCGGCATGGCACCTTCGCGCTCGAAGCGGGTCGTATCGTAGAAGATTTCGGCGGCCTTGGCCCCCTTAAGGCAGTTGGTCTTTTTCAGCAGGAAACGGGATTCAAAAGCGTTTGCGCCTAGGCGCTGGCACTGCCTGGAGATGAACCGATAGGGATCGGCGAGGAGAGAAAGGGTTTCGTCCGGGCCTTTCGTGTGTGGTGTCTTAGGCATGACCGGTCCGGTGATTGTTGGGTCTCCTTTGATTAACTCGGAGGAATATCACGGGTTGCAGGCTCACGACAGGTGACGAACGAGGACGATCAGGGCGGAGCAGGCGCGGCCGAGGCGTTCGAGGCCATGCGCGGCGAGCTGGCGCTGCGCCGTGGAGGGCTTGGCGGCCGAGCGCGGCGATCGACATACCCGACCATACCGAGACGCTTGGCGTGCTCCAGCAGAACGTGAACACGGCAGGCGAGAACGTCGCGCGCATCGGCCAATTCCTGAAAGCGGCCCCGGCGCTGGCGATGACGCCGGAGCAGATGGCGCAGCGCATCGCCGCGGCGGGCAGCGCCGCCCGGCGCGAGGATCAGGCGGCGCTCGCCAAGGCGGGCGAGGACAAGGCCCGCATCATGGCCGATCTTCGCGCCATCGCCGGGTCCGCATGGACACGCGCCGACCAGAAGAATCGGCAGCTATGGTTTGCCCTGGGTGGGGTGGCGGCCGGCATCCTCGCATGGGCGATCGTGCCGGGCCTGGTCGCGCGCGAGATCGCACCGGCGAGCTGGCAATGGCCCGAGCGCATGGCGGCGCGGACGCTCGACTTGCCCCGCTGGGAAGCCGGGCAGCGTATGATCCAGAGCGCCAGTCCCACCGCGTTCCGCGCCATCGTCGGGGCCGACAGGATCGTGACGGCCAACCGCGCGGCGATCGAGGGGTGCGGCAAAGCCGCAACGCGAAACGCGTGAAACGGTGCGACGCACGATCACGCTCAAGTGGAGTAAAAGTTAGCCGCGCAAGTTATTCAGCCAAGCGTTCGATGATCGGACAATCAGGCCGATCATCGCCATGACAGGCTTGGGCGAGCCCGGTAAGCGAGCGGCGCATGGCGTCCAAGACGCGGACCTTGCGGCCCAGTTCGGCAGCGCGGGCTTCCGCCAGCGTCTTCACTTCCGCGCTCGACCGATCGCGATCCGACCACAGCCCCAGCAGCGTGCGGATTTCCTCGATCGGGAACCCCAGGTCGCGCGCGTTGGCGATAAATCGCAGCCGATGAACGTCAGCGTCGGCGTAGTCCCGGTAGTTCCCGCGCCGTGGCGGCGCGGGCACCAAACCAATCTTTTCATAGTGGCGGATCATGCGTTGGGAGACGCCGCTGGCGTCCGACGCCGCTCCGATGTTCACAGCTTTACCGCGTTGAGCCGCAGTGCGTTCAGGACCACGGTGAAGGACGAGAGCGCCATCGCTGCACCGGCCAGCATCGGCGACAGCAGGATACCGGCAACCGGGTAAAGCACGCCGGCCGCAACCGGCACGCCGATTCCGTTGAACAAGAACGAGAAGAACAGGTTTTGGCGGATATTTCGCATTGTCGCGCGAGCGAGCTTGCGGGCGCGCACGATCGCCGAGAGATCGCCGCGCGTGAGCGTCATGCCGGCGCTTTCGATCGCCACGTCTGTTCCCGTTCCCATCGCCAAGCCGACATCCGCGGCGGCGAGCGCCGGGGCGTCGTTGATCCCATCGCCCGCCATTGCGACCCTTGCGCCGCTCGCTTTCAGCTCGCCGATGATACGCGCCTTGTCTTCCGGCAGCAGATCGGCGCGCACGTCATCAAGACCGCCCACGGCGCGCGCGACAGCATCGGCCGTCCCACGATTGTCGCCGGTGAGCATGACGACCCGCAGGCCCTCCTTGCGAAGCGCGGCAATAGCGTCGCGCGCCGATGCGCGCACCGGATCGGCGACTGCGAGCAGACCGGCGAGCGCCCCGTCGATCGCGACGAGGATGATGCCCGCGCCTTCGCCACGGTGACGATCGGCCGCGGCGTCGACCGGCTTGAGATCAGCGCCGATCCGGCTCATTTGCACCGCATTGCCAATCACGACCGAGCGGCCGCCCACCGTGGCGCTGACACCCAGCCCGGTTTGCGAGGCAAAGTCCGCGACTGTGCCGAGCTGCAATCCTCGTTCTTTGGCGGCAACGACGATTGCGTGCGCGAGCGGATGTTCGGATTGGCCTTCGACGGCCGCGGCAAGCGCGAGCATGTCGTTCTCTCCGACCGCGCTGACCGTCTCGACCGCGATCAGCTTGGGCTTGCCTTCCGTGAGCGTACCCGTCTTGTCGATGACAAGGGTATCGACCTTTTCCAGCCCCTGTAAGGCTTCCGCGTTCTTCACCAGCACGCCGGCCTGAGCGCCGCGTCCCGTGCCGACCATGATCGACATGGGCGTGGCGAGCCCGAGCGCGCACGGGCAGGCGATCACCAGCACTGCGATGGCGTTAAGCAGGGCATGGCCCATGCGCGGCTCAGGGCCGACCAGCGACCAAGTGATGAAGGTCGCAATCGAGATCAGCACGACGAGCGGCACGAACCATCCTGAAACCCGATCGGCGACCGCCTGTATCGGGGCGCGGCTTCGCTGCGCTTCCGCGACCATGCGGACGATACGCGCGAGCATCGTGTCCGAACCAACCGCGCGGGCTTCCATCACCAGGCTGCCCGTCCCGTTGACGGTGCCCCCGGTAACGATCGCCTCGACTTCCTTGAGGACCGGCGCGGGTTCGCCGGTGAGCATGGCTTCGTCGACCGACGAACGACCCTCGACCACGACGCCATCGACCGGGATGGCTTCACCGGGGCGGACCCGCAGCCGGTCACCGGTTGCCACGTCGGCAAGCCCGACTTCTTCTTCAGAACCGTCAGGCTGCAAGCGTCGCGCCGTCTTGGGGGCGAGATCCATGAGAGCGCGGATCGCGCGCCCTGTCGCCGCCCTAGCGCGCAGTTCGAGCACTTGCCCGAGCAGCACCAGTGTCACCACGACGCCGGCCGCCTCGTAATAGACGGGAACCATGCTCCCATGCGTGCGGAAGGTCGCTGGGAAGATGCCCGGCGCGAGCGTCGCGACCACGCTATAGAGGAAGGCGGCACCTACGCCGATCGCGATCAGTGTGAACATATTGAGATGGCGGGTACGAAGCGATGTCCACCCCCGCTCGAAAAACGGCCAGCCCGCCCACAGCACGATCGGCGCGGTGAGTGCGAGCTGGACCCAAGGCGAGGCCGCAGGGCTAACCACATGCAGGCCTAACATCTCCGCGAACATCGAGACGACGAGCAGCGGGATCGTGAGCGCGCCCGCCACCCACAGTCGGCGCGTGAAGTCGACCAGCTCAGGGTTGGGAGTATCGTCGAGCGACGGTTCTTCGGGTTCGAGCGCCATGCCGCAGATTGGGCAAGTTCCCGGCCCTTCCTGGCGAATTTGCGGGTGCATCGGGCACGTCCACATCGCCCCCGGCGTCGCCATCGGCTCCGGTTTCGGCTTATCGCTCAGATAGGCGTCAGGATTGGCGACAAACTTGCTCCGGCACCCTGCGCTACAGAAATGATAGGCATGACCAGCGTGCTCGGCATGGTGTGTCGTTTTTGCGGGATCGACCGTCATGCCGCACACCGCGTCGATCACTGCTGCTGCGGCATCGTTGTCCTTACTGCCCGAGCAGCAGCCGCCCGCTTCGGTGTGATGATGTTCGTGCTCGATCTTTGCGGGAGCGGCCGAGCCGCCCCCGCAACAGGATGAGGGCGTGGAGACCGATTCAGGCGCAGGCTTCGAACAGCCGCAACCCCCGGCTTGGGAATGGGAATGAGGGTCGTTCATGGCAAGACTCCTTCGACCCGAGAGCATGTAGGGTATGACACCGTGTTAGGGTCAAGGCCCTGTCGGCACCGCTGGCGTGTATGTTGAATCTACGCGCGGGAGCGGCGTTGCCCTCATATTGCGGGGGCCAGCTCTACACCCTCGACGCCATAAGGGCCGCAGCTTAGGTCTATTACTAGCTCGCCAAACGCGGGCCGGGGGCAATCGGGGACATATGGCAGCGCAGATCGACAGTCTTTCTACTGGCACCGACCATGACGGCCTGGTGCGCCGCTTAATTGCCCGCTGGCGTGACGATCCGGGGGCGACTTACCGAAGCTGGTTCCTGTGGGATGAGCGGCTGAAGAACTTCCGCTCGATCCGGCGCGGGATCACCCAGGTTGTGGGCGAGATCGAGCGGGGCACGTTCGGGGTCGCCTATCGTGGTTCTTCTCTTGAAACCGTCGTCCATTCTGTTGCCGAACAGCGGCAGATCTTCAAAGGTGCCGACCACGCTTTCCTGTGGAAGCCGAAGCTCCGCATCCCCGACATATACGAGAATCCCGACAATCAGCGGGCTTTCGGGCGGCTCCTCGACGCGTGCTCGTGTTGCGACACTGCCGAGGAGATCATCGGCCATATCCATGCGATCGATCGGTTGAAGATCAAGGGGCTTGGACCGGCGGTCGCGAACCTCCTCTACTTCCTTCATCCCACGCTGGTGCCGCCTTTCAACACCGCCATCGTGAACGGCTATAACGCGCTCACCGGCGCGAACGTGAAGTTGGGAAGCTGGGAGCACTTCCTGGCGATGCGAACAGGCATCCTCGACCTCAACGACCGGCACCGCGACCTCCTGTCCAATGACTTGGGCGCCATCGGGGGCTTGCTGTTCGACGTGGGCTCGAAGCGCTATCCGGCCCCGCCCCTGGACGGCGCCGAGATCGGCGATTGGAGCACGCGGCTCGAAGCAGCGCGCGAGGAAGCGCGCACACTTAGCAAGGCGGCCCAGCGCGATGGCGAGAACGAGCGCACCCATACCGAGATCCAGGCTTGGCTTCGCGATCTGGGGCTCGCGCTAGGCTACGATGTATGGATTGCGGCCAATGACCGCAGCCGGAGCTTTGCCGGAGCGCCCCTGGGACACGGGTGCCTCGAGCGATTGCCCGACACGATCGCGACCTCAAAAGGTGCGGACTCGATCCGGTTGATCGATGTGCTTTGGCTTGAACGGGGCGGCGATCACGTCGCGGCGGCGTTCGAGGTGGAGCATTCGACGTCCATCTACTCCGGCATCGTCAGGATGCTGGACTTGGCGTTGAGCGGTAGTGACCTTCACGCGACAGCAGGGCTGTTCCTTGTGGCGCCCGATGCGCGCGAAGCAGATGTGCGTGCGCAACTGCAGCGCCCCGCGTTCAGCCGCGTAGCCGACCTCGACATATCCTACCTGCCCTATGGCGAGCTGGAGAAGAACCGGGAGGCCATCGCGCGGTTCGGATCGGGACTGAAAGCGATCAAGGCCGTTTCCAGCAAGCTCGCCTAGCCCGCTCCGCGCAAGGGATGATCCGGAGAGCCGCGTATCCTCTAGCATGTAGAGGAGTGCTGCCGTGACGATGCCGCCCCCGAGCCCCTGGCTCGACTCAGTGCTGGTCGCGTGGTTCGTGCTGACGGCGCTCTCCGTTGCCTACGTTGCGTGGGATGCCTTCACGCGTAACCCCGAGCTGAAGGTGATGAAGTGGGGGTGGCTTCTGGTCACGCTCTACGGCGGCCCAATCATGGCCGCGGCCTATGTCCTGTCGTGCCAGGAGCCGCTCAACCAGCGGCATGAAGACTTCGTTCGCCCCTTGTGGAAGCAGGCGTTCGGCTCGTCGATCCATTGCTTGGCAGGGGACGCTACGGGCGTCATCGCCGCGGCTGCGATCACCACAGCGCTCGGCCTGCCGATGTGGCAGGATGTGATGGCGGAATATGTGTTCGGCTTCGCGTTCGGCCTGCTCATCTTCCAGGCGCTGTTCATGCGCGACATGGCGGGCGGCTCCTATTGGGGCGCGCTCCGCATGTCCTTCATCCCCGAGTGGCTTTCGATGAATGCCGTCATGGCAGGGATGATCCCGACGATGGTGATGCTGATGAGCCGCGACATGGCGGCGATGCACGCCAGCTCGCTTCGCTTCTGGGGCGTCATGTCGCTCGCGACGCTTGTAGGCTTTGCAATCGCCTACCCCGTCAATCTCTGGCTTGTCGGGGTCCGGTTGAAGCACGGAATGGGCACGGTGCGGGCACTCGGTCATGGCGGGCACGACATGGCGGCCGAGGGCGCCCTGACCGCGATGCCGGGCATGACACATGGGGTAGGACATAGCGGAGCCAAGACCGTGGAAAGCATGGCGATGGAGCCCGAAGTCACCGGCGCACAGATCGTGGCTATGACGGTGCTGACGTTGTTGATGCTGGCGGGCGGCATCATTCTCGCGACGCTGTTCGGCCGCTGGACGATGTAGTGCTGAGCTACGCTGCAGGAAGCCGGCGACAAGGGGTTTTCGCGCAGGGTGCGTACATAAGGGTGGGCGGGGGCTCAGACGGAGAAAGACCGATGCACCAGATCGACCCTGACATGAAGGCGTGCATGGACGCCTGCCACGAATGTCACGTGACTTGTCTCCATATGGCGATGAACCA
Source organism: Sphingomonas sp. DC4900 (assembly GCF_049896485.1). NCBI lineage: Bacteria > Pseudomonadati > Pseudomonadota > Alphaproteobacteria > Sphingomonadales > Sphingomonadaceae > Sphingomonas > Sphingomonas sp. DC4900. The sequence continues at coordinate 51,728 of NZ_JAFCUK010000013.1, read as the reverse complement.
CTGCCTCGAGATGGGCGGACAGCACGCCGCGCCCGAGCACCTCAAGATCATGCTCGATTGCGCACAGATTTGCGCCGTCGCGATCGACTTTATGGCACGCAAGTCCACTCACCATCAGCATATTTGCCGTGAGTGCGCCGAGATCTGTCGGGCATGTGCAGCGAGCTGCGAAGGGCTCGATGGGATGGAGGAGTGCGTTGCGGCGTGCCGCAGGTGCGCCGACGCTTGCGACAGAATGGCAGCCTAGGCCGCGCGTGCGCGGGTGGTCCGACCGCCCGCGCATTGCGGGGTCTACTGCCCCATTCGCGCGATCACGGCGAACAGCTCGCCGGTGAACTTCGTCAGCAATTCTACTGCCGCGCTTCCGAATACAACTAGGCACACTCCCAACGCGATCAGCTTGGGGACGAAGCTCAATGTCTGTTCGCTGATCGAGGTCGCCGCCTGAATGATGCTGATGATCAGCCCTATGATCATCATCGGCACAAGCAGCACGACGCAGATCAGGCCTGTCACGGCCAGCATCCTGCCCGTTTCGTCGAGGAGGATCGATTGATCCATCAGGCGTGGGAGCCTGGCAAGCCGGGAAGCACGAGGGTGCCCCGGCTGTGCATCACATCGCCGATGCAGGAGGAGCGAGTGTTCCAAGCCAGGCGACCAGCGCGAGGATCGCGACAACACAGGCAGTCTCAATCCCGAGGCTCGCCCGAAGCCCGCCAAGGGCGCGCCTCTGATCGGCAACGGCGATTGCCCGCTCGAAAGCCGGCGTTAGCCGGAAGCGATTGAGGGAGGCGAGCCCCAGCATCGCGGCGAACAGCAGCAACTTGGCGAGCAGGAGCTGGCCGTAGAGCGTTGTGGCGAGGATGGTGAGATTGCCGACGCCGACCAGCATCCATCCGTTGACGAGACCGGTAAGAACGATCGTTCCCACCACGATCGTTCCGACCACGCCGAATCCGTGCAGTGCTCGATGGGTCAGCCCGAGGTGCGCCGCGTCGACGCGCGCCGCGGGCCGGGAAACGAGCAGGACCAGCCCAAGCAGCGCGCCAACCCACACACCCGAGGCAAGCAGATGAAGGATGTCGGCGATGAGATGAGCCCAGCCCATGGCAGCTTCATCCATCGCGCCATGCCCGGTCCATGCGAGCGTCGCGAGAGCGACCGCTGAACAAAGTGCGACGGCGCTTAGCCAGACGGTGCGGCCGGCCACGAACATTGCCGCGACGGTCGCCAGGACGAGCATGACCATGCGAAGCTTCCATGCCGCCCCAATGGCAGACCCCGTGAGCAGCGCGGTGACCGCTTCATGGTCAACCGGCCAGACAGGCGTCCCTGCCATCGACGAGGCCATCATCACAACCGAGGCGGCCGAGAACAGCAGGCCAAGGGCGCCGCTGGCAACAAGCCATGGGCGAAGCGCGAGCGCGCTGCCGCGCTCGCGCAGACGCAAGCCGTAGAGGCTGAATGCCGAGAGGCCAAACAGCGCCGCCAGCGTCAGATAAAGCGCGAAGCGGACGCCGATCAGCGACCAGTCACTCATCGTCTTACTTCACCGCGAAGGCGTAGGTCCCAGCGACCTTGTGCGTGTCGGTCGAGACGACATGCCAAGCGACATTGTAGCGGCCGGGATGGAGTGGCGCCTTCGGCGTGACGACGAGGGTTTTGCCATCCGAGGCAAGCGCCGCGGTGCTGGCGATCTTCATCTCCGGCATGCCGGGCATTGCGGCCATGATCAGATCGGCCTTGGAGAAGGCGGGAACAAGCTTCTCACTGAAATGAAGTTGGAGACGAGCGGGTTTCGCAACCGTCGCGTTCGCGGCCGGCGATGCTGAGACGAGCTTGGGATGCGCATTCGCCGTGCCGGCAACCATGACGAGAGCGGCAGCAGCAGTGAGAACAGATACGCGACGCATGTGGGGCCTTTCAACTGAGGGTTCCTGTCATTCATTACGCGTGCCGCTCGCGGACCCCTCACGGTCCGATTTGAGGGATAGGGGCATCGCCTGCGTAATCTATGCTAGAGGGGTGGAGTGAACGACATGGACCTCGACGCAGTATTGATGAGGCTGGCGCAGGCACCCACGCCTGCGAGCCTTGATGGGATTGAAGACCGCGTGCTCGCGCGCATCGCCGTACGCCCGGCTGCGCGCGCCGGGATGGGCATTGGCGCAATGGCGATCACGGCGGCGCTCGTGATGGGCATATTCGGCGCCGGCGTACCGGCGAAGGAGGCCAGTGCGGCGTCGCTATCCCCCCTAGGACCGGTATCGCCCCTTGCCCCTTCTACGCTGCTCGTTGGCGAGCCATGAGCGGGCGCACCCGCTTCCTGCTTGGGGTCCTCGCGTGCTTCATCGCGGCAATCATTGGCGTGTTCGTAGGGCGAGCGCTAATCCCGGCGCGTGCGCAGCCGGGATCGGAGCTGCACGACGTGCTGCATCACAAGCTGGCGCTGGATGCTAATCAGGAAGCGCGCCTGGCGGTTTTGGAGCAGCGTTTCGCCGTTCAACGGCGCGCATTCGAGTTGGAATTAAGGGCGGACAACGCCAGGCTTGCCGAAGCGATCGAAACCGAACACGGGAATGGACCGCGAGTTGCTGCGGCGGTCGACCGTAGCCACGCGGTCATGGGTGAGCTTCAGAAGGCGACGCTTGCGCACATTTTCGCGATGCGGCAGCTTCTGAGACCCAATCAGACTGCCCAGTTCGACCAGGCCGTGGTGAAGGCGCTCACCGACGATCAGCGCTGAGCCGCGCCGGATCGATGAGCCTCGACTGGACCACGCTATCGGACGCGGAGCTGGCGACACTCAGCATTGCGGGCAGGCAAGCCGCCTACGCCGAAATCATGCGCCGCCATCGGCAGTCGGTCTTCCGCGTCGTGCGCGCATGCGTCGGCGAGGCCGACGAGGCGCTGGATTTGCTGCAGGAGACGTTCGTCGCAGCTCATCACGCTCTATCCCGCTACGACGGCGATCGTTCGATGCGTGCCTGGCTGTCGGCGATCGCGATCAACAAATGTCGTGATTGGGGGCGCAAGAGGACCGTGCGGCGCTTCCTGACGTTCGCTACCCCGATCGGCCCAGAGGCCGAGGCGGTCGCGGATGATCAGGTGGGGATCGACGATGCTGCCAGCGATCGACAGGAGCTGGACCGAGTTACGCGCGCTATTTCCGCCTTGCCGGCGAACCTGAAGGAACCGCTGGTGCTTCGTACGATCGAAGGACTTAGCCAGGCCCAGACGGCAGATGTCCTAGGGATCAGCGAAAAGGCGGTAGAGACCCGCCTCTATCGGGCGCGGCGTACCCTGGCGGACAGGCTTGCCGCGAGCGGTCGTTCCGCCCCGGCATGAACAGACCGTTACGATCGACTTCAATGGCGGTTCAAGAGCGACGGCCCAAGTCTCTTCATCGTGAGGAGAGGTGTCATGAATTTGTTCAGCAAGGCTGCGCTGGGACTAGGACTAACCGTTGGCATTGCCGTTCCCGCAATGGCCTACGATCAAGATTGGCGGTATCAACGCGACTGGCGACACGCCGGGCAGCACCAGCAACTGCGCGACGAGCATCACGACGACCACGATGCCCTCCAGGATGAGCATGCCGAGGCGCACGCCTACGGGCTGACGCGCCGCGAACATCGTCAGCTTCATCGTGACCTACGCCATGAGCACCGCGACGAGCACCGCGATCTCAGGAGGGAGCACGGCTATGACCACGACCGGGATTATGCCGGCCGCTACGGCTACTAAGCCGCCCGAGCCTTTCGCTAGGCGATGACAGGGAGACGGTAGCGAGCACTGCCGCTCCTCGATCGAAAGTGATGAGGGGCGGCGCGCTGCGGCGCGTATCAAGGCTAGAGAGACATTCTCTTCGGGAGCCTTGAGGACTGCATGAGCCGCAATATCGATCGTCGCCAAGTGCTGCGCGGCGCCGCCCTGGTGGGCGGCGGCATGGCGCTAAGCGCCTATATGCCCGCTTGGGCTCAGCCCGTGTCGGGCGGGATCGTAAAACCTCTCCCGACCGTCAGCGGCACCGACATTGCGCTGACGATCGACAGTTTCAAACTTCCTGTCGACGGCAAATCGACGCCCGCCATTGGCGTCAACGGCACTGTGCCGGCCCCTCTCATCCGGTTGAAGGAGGGGCAGAAGGTTCGCCTTTCCGTTACCAACAATCTCGACGAGGACAGCTCCATTCACTGGCACGGGCTGCTCGTGCCGTTCCCGATGGACGGGGTTCCCGGCATCAGCTTCCCCGGCATCAAGGCGCGCTCGACCTTCGTTTACGAGTTCCCGATCGTCCAGTCGGGCACCTATTGGTATCACAGTCACTCGGGTGAGCAGGAGCAAGACGGCCTTTACGGCCCGATCGTGATCGACCCGGCAGGTGCCGATCCGATCGCGTTCGACCGCGAGCACGTGATCGTACTGTCCGACCACAGCCAGATGACCGGCGCGGAAATCTTTCGCAAGCTGAAGCAGATGGGCGGCGCTTATTTCAATTATCAGCGCCCGACGCTTGCCGGTCTGCTTGCAGGCCGGGAGATGAAGCTGAAGGATCGTATCGAGTGGGGTAAGATGCGGATGGACCCCGCCGACATCGCCGACGTGACCGGCTCGACCTACACCTTTCTGGTTAACGGCTATGGCCCGTATGACAATTGGACCGGGTTGTTCAAGGCGGGCGAGCGCGTTCGCTTGCGGATCATCAATGCTGCAGCCCAGACCAACTTCAACGTCCGGATTCCCGACCTGCCGATGACGGTCGTGCAGGCGGATGGGCAGAATGTGCGCCCGGTCAAGGTTGACGAGTTTCAGGTCGGGGTTGCCGAGACGTTTGACGTGATCGTGACCCCCGAGGACCGGGCCTACAGCTTTGTTTCCGAGGCGATCGACCGCTCGGGCATGGGCCGGGCGACGCTCGCTCCGCGCGAAGGGATGGTCGCTCCGGTTCCACCGCTTCGCCCGCGCAAGCTGCTGACCATGACCGATATGGGCATGGACATGAGCGGCATGGGGGGCATGCAGGGCATGTCCGGCATGTCGGACGAGAGCCCGGTCAAGGAGCGCGGGCTGGATCCCACTTTGGTGCAGAATGCCTCGCGCAATTTGTGGAAGCTCACTGGCTGGAAGGCACCGACCGATCACGGAACTGTCGCGGTAGGGGCAGCGGCGGCAGGCATGGCCGGCATGGACCATAGTCAGATGGGCATGTCCGGCATGGCTGGCATGGATCACGGGCAGATGGGCATGTCCGGCATGGCCGGAATGGATCACAGCCAGATGGCGGCAGGCGGTGCCTCTATGGCCGGCATGGACCACGGCGCCATGCAGGGCGGCTCTGGCCAAGCCGGCGGCATGGCTGGCATGGATCATGGCTCAGGCGGCAGCATGAGCATGGACATGCGTGACCCGAAGAATGCCCCGGGGGTCAAGATGGGACCGGGCGTCCAGACCATCTCTCCCATGCCCAAGGATCGCAGCGGCGAACCGCCTCAGGGTTTGGAAGACCTGGATCATCGTGTCCTCACCTACCGCGACCTTATGGCACTGCAGCCCAACCCGGACGTGCGTGCCCCAACGCGTCAATTGGAGATACACCTGACCGGCAACATGGAACGCTACATGTGGGGGTTTGACGGCCAGAAGCTCAGCGATCCGGCCGATCCCATTCCGTTTCGCAACGGCGAGCGTGTGCGGGTCACGTTGGTGAACGACACGATGATGCCGCACCCGATCCATCTCCACGGCCACTTCTTCGAGCTGGTGACGGGCCACGGCGACCACGCACCGCGCAAGCACACCGTCAACGTGCCGCCCGGAGGCAAGATGACCTTTGACCTCACCGCCGACGCACCGGGGGATTGGGCGTTCCACTGCCACAATCTCTATCACATGACCGCGGGCATGATGCGTGTTGTGACCGTTCGGCCGCTTGAAGGAGCGGCCGCATGAATCGGCTGATTTCGGCGCTCGCCGCCACGTCCGTGCTTGGCATCGCCGCTCCCGCCGCGGCTCAGTCGATGCAAGGTATGAACATGCCGGGCATGACGATGCCTATGCCGGCCAAGAAGAAACCGGCGGCAAAGGCCGCGACGAAGGGCAAGGCTAAGGTCGCGACCAGACGGAAGACGGCGCCCGGAAAGCGGACCGCTGCTCCGATGGCAGGTATGAAGGGCATGGATCACGGAGCCATGTCGGGCATGGATCATTCGACCATGCCCGGCATGGGCCAAGCTGCCCCGCAAGGCTCTCAGCATGACATGCAATCGATGCCGGGGATGCAGATGCCCGGAAGCGATAAGACGCCTTCCCAGGGCGCGCAGCAGCCGATGCAAGGCATGGATCATTCCACGATGCCGGGCATGACGATGCCGGCTGACCAGGGCAGCGGCCAGATGCAGGGAATGCCCGGGATGCCGGGTATGGCGATGGAGGGTATGCAGCAGACAGGCACTGCGCTCCCCGCGGGAAATGCACCGCCTCCCCCGCTCCCGACGGACCATGCCGCTGACAATGTGTATGGCTCCGACGCGATGGCGATGGGCCGTCATCATCTTCAGCAGCATCACGGCGGCCAAAACTTCAACCAGGTGCTGTTGAACCTTGCAGAGTACCAGTTCCGCAACGGCCGCGATGGCTATCGTTGGGATGGAGAAGCGTGGTTCGGTGGGGACATCAACCGCCTGTTCGTCAAGTCCGAGGGCGAAGGTGCCTTTCGCGAGGGCATCGAAAGTGCAGAGGTACAAGCGCTCTATAGCCGGGCGATCGGCCCTTATTTCAACTTACAGGCAGGTGTCCGGCAGGATTTAGGACCATCGCCGAAGCGCACTTACGCCACTGTCGGAGTGGAGGGGCTGGCACCCGGGTTTTTTGAACTCGAAGGGGCGCTGTTCCTGTCCAACAAGGGCGACGTGCTAGGCCGGCTAGAGGGATATTACGATCAACGCGTTACCCAGCGATTGGTCCTGCAACCGCGTGCCGAGCTGAACTTCGCCGCTCAGGATGTGCCAGAGAATCGTATCGGATCAGGCCTCAGCAATGCCGAATTGGGATTGCGGCTTCGCTACGAGATCAGACGTGAGTTCGCGCCCTATATCGGCGTGTCGTGGGATCGTCGGTTTGGCGACACCGCCCGCTATGCTCGGGCGGAGGGCGACAAGGCCACGTCCAAAAGCATCGTTGCCGGCGTCCGCATGTGGTTCTGAGGTCGCTCTTACGCTGCAAGATTAGCCTCTAGCTAACCGATAAAAGGGGAAAGGCATGGAAAGGGAGAGGTCTGGCATGCTGCGACGGCACCTGCCGAGCTTGTCCTTTGTCGCCGTGCTGACAACGCTGGTAGCCATAGGCGCGGCAGTGTTCATCTACCTCGGCGTCTATGATGTTGCGGCGGATCAGCCGCACACGCGACCGGTCTTTGCACTGCTCGAGACGCTGCGGGATCGCTCGATCACTGTGCGTGCGCGTGGCATCAAGCCCCCACCCGATCTTGACGCCCCCGAGCGCGTCCGGATCGGCGCCGGACTTTACGGTGAGATGTGCTCTGGCTGTCACCTCGGTCCAGGCGTTGAGCAAAGCGAGATGAGCCAGGGTCTTTACCCGCGCGCGCCCGAGCTGGCCAAAGCCGAGCATACGCACGATCCGGCGGAGGCCTTTTGGACGATCAAGCACGGGGTAAAGCTCAGCGCTATGCCCGCTTGGGGCAAAACCCATTCTGATCCGCTGATCTGGGACATGGTAGCGTTCGTGCGCAAGCTCCCGGGGATGACGCCTGAACAGTACAAGTCGCTGGTCGCGAGCGCACCTGCCGACCACGACGAGATGATGAAGGATATGCCGGGCATGAAATGAGCCCGGCACGGATGGAGAGCCGACCCTGAGAAGCACCAAACTTCGGCTGCACCTTCTTGCGAGCCGCACTCACAAGTGGCTCGCGATCATCGTCGGTGCGCAGCTCCTCTTATGGTTCATGAGTGGCGCGTTGATGAGCTTCTTGCCCATCGATCGTGTGCATGGAGATCACCTGGTGGACCGCAAGGCCGTCGCGTCCCTGCCTGGCGGCGTCGTGCTCGCGTCGCCCTCAGCGATCATCGCGGCGAGTGGAACGCCGATCAACTCCGTGACCTACCGCATGTGGCTTGGCCGCCCAGTGGCCGAGGTGGCGACGGCTGAAGGGGCGCGGCTATTCGATGCGAGGACGGGGATACTGTTACCCGCCCCGACCGCAGCCCAGGTCCAGGCTGTCGCAAGGACAGCTTGGCGCGGCGAAGGCAGACCGAGGGCGACGGTGGAGCTGATCAAGCGCGCCAGCGCCGAGTATCGCGGCCCGCTTCCCGCCTGGCGGGTGACGTTCACGGATCCGGATTCCACCCGTGTCTTCGTCACGGCCGACACTGGCCGGATTGTGGCGGTGAGGACCGGCACGTGGCGGCTCTACGACTTCTTCTGGGGCCTCCATATCATGGATTGGAAGAACCACGAGGACTTCAACACGCCGTGGCTCCTAGGGTTCGCGCTCGGTGGCCTCGCCCTTTGGCTTGGCGGCGCCGTGCTTCTCTACATGCGTTGGCCGAAGCGGTCGCGTCGTAACGCCGGGGGGCAAACCCGTCTTCAGCAAGGGAATGCGTGATGGATCACAACGACGATAAAATGAACATGGGCATGGGCTATGGCCGGTTCGCAGCGATGATCGCGACCTCCACGGTCGTGATGTTCGGCCTCATGTACGTCAACGTCTATGCGCTCGGTCACATCGAATTTAGCCAAACGCGGTTCTGGATGGCGTTCGTCATGGGCTCGACGATGGCGCTCATCATGGTCGGCTTCATGTGGTCGATGTACAGAAACAAGCGAACCAACGCCTTCATCCTGGGTGGAAGCATCGTGGTGTTCGCCGCAGCGCTCTGGCTGGTCCGCAGCCAGGAAACGGTTGACGACGTTTCTTACATGAAGGCGATGATCCCGCACCATTCGATCGCGATCCTGACCAGCGAGCGGGCACACATCAAGGACCCCGAGGTCCGCAAACTTGCTGATGGCATCATCGACGCTCAGGTGCGCGAGATCACGCAGATGAAGCGAATGATCGCCAAACTCGAGGCGCAACCAACGCCTGACGGTGCGCCGGACCTGCCGTCCTATCGCGACAAGGGCGTTGCTCCTCCGCCACCTGAAACGGACGAAAGCACCGGCATCAATAGCCTTCAGCCGATGCGCTGAACGGGTCCGCTCCGGGGCAACCAACGCTGTCGCGTGAGGCTGGGGCGGCGGCCGTCCGGGATAGGACGGGCGCCGCTCTCCGCTGGCAAGCGGCCAGGGTTGATGGGCGTGCGCCCTCCCCTTTCCCGTGAATTTTGCATGGCCGATGAGGGTTGGACCCTCGGGCCGCGTATAAGGTTTTGAGCGCGAACGTGAGGGATAGGGACCTTCTCGCGCGCTAGATGGAAGAGATTACGACCCGCCGTAAAGACTAGGCGGGCGGGCGTGACCACTTGTATTCAGCCGCCGCGAAGGACCTCTGCTAAGGCTTGAAACTTATATTGGTATAGTCTGCGATGCCTGCTGTCTGGCAGCGCTCGGAGGAACTGTAAGACCTTCGGGGTATTCTGTGAATCGCGCTTCTTTGAAAGATGTGGGCGCACCAATACGGGAGACAGACGATGACTTGGAAGCAGGATCGTGGTGGTTCGCGCGTTGATCGGGTGATCGATGATTACCACCTCACTATCGGAGACGCTGGTTCCGACGTGGAACTTGGGCAAAGCGGCAAAATGAACATATCCTTCGGTCGGGGCGGCAGCGACGTGCTCACCGGCGGTGTGATCGATGACGCCTTTTGGGGCGGTCGTGGTGCCGATTTCCTGCTTGGCGGGAACGGCATGAACTATCTCGATGGGGGGGCGGGGAGCGATGTGCTGCTCGGGGGTGCAATGGACGACACGCTCAGAGGTGGGGACGAGCGCGACCTCCTCAGCGAAGGCGATGGCCATGGGGATATCGAAGGCGGCAAGGGTGACGACATCCTGATGGGCGGCCGCGGCGCCGACGCCTTCGTTGTCGACCGTGATAGCGGCAACGACATCATCTATGACTTCAAGCCTGGTCCCGGTATGTTCGACCACCTCGCGCTGCGCGACATCTCGCCTGAGGAGTTGCGCTTCGAGGAAACCGCCTTCGGAACCCGTGTGAGCTGGAATGAGGGTGCGAGTTCGGTGCTGCTGGTCGGCGTGGCCAAGAGCGAGCTGGCCCAGAACGACTTCATGTTCACCGACGATCGCTACCTTCTCCAACCCGCGGACGCGAGTGCGGACCGGTTGCAGGCCACCAGCTTCGCCAAAGAGGAAGGCGGCGACGTCTCGGCACCCGCAGCAACCGGCGCCACGGACCCGAGCGCAGCATACAGCTTTGACGACTTCGATGTGAAATACGGCTCCGCGCGGGCCGACACCTTCCAAGCCACGGGTGACCGCGACGTCTTTTTCGGCCTTGCCGGGGACGACAAGCTATTCGGCGGTGCCGGTGAGGATCACCTGGAGGGCGGCGCAGGGCGAGACGTGCTCGATGGCGGCGATGGTGGCGATATGCTCAAGGGGGGCGATGGCGCCGACAAGCTTTATGGCGGTGCCATGGCCGATGGCTTGATGGGTGAAGCCGGTAACGACACGATCTACGCGGGGGCCGGCCATGACATGATCGACGGTGGGACCGGCAACGATAGATTGAATGGCGGCGACGGAGCGGATGCTTTCGTTGTGCGCCCTGACAGTGGCAACGACATGATCTTCGGCGGTTTCGATGCCGGCCCGGGAGCGTTCGATCACATTGCGTTCGAAGACATTTTGCCGAACCAGGTAAGCGTCCAGGATCAAAGCAACGGTGTACTGGTGTCCTGGTCCACCGACACAGGCAAGGGATCGGTCCTGATCGAGGGCGTTTACGCGGCTGATATGTCGCAGGACGATTTCATGTTCAGCAGCGTCGAAGGGGGCGCGTTTGTGAACAATCCTGCGATTACGTACGCGGGCACGGATCTGCTCTTCATCTAAACGTTGTTAGGGGGCGGGATGCCGTTCCGCTTCCTTGGAATGTGGGGAGCCGGACAACTACCAGCTCCCCACTTGCCATTACCGATGGTCGGAACGGCAGATTTACATCTTCGCCCTGAGTTCGGCGAGGGATTTACGGTTCTCTGCTGCGGTCTTTCGTGCCTCAGCAAGCACCTTCGGATCCTTGGTATGATGCTGAATCAGCTCGGACATATCGATGGCGCCCTGGTGGTGCGCAGCCATGCTCTTCATCCAGGCCCGGCCGGGATCAGGGTCCATCATGCCCTGCATCATTCCCTGATTCATTTTTTGCATGACGCCCATCATCTCACGCCGGGTAGGAGTCATGTTCTGCATGTGGCTCATGTCCATGCCGGGCATGGAGTGCATGCTGCCGCCCTGTTGGGCGATTGCGACGCCGCCCGTCAGCGCGATCGCGGCTGCGGTTGCGGCCAATGTGAAGCGAGGGAGTTTCATGATAGTCCTTTCGGCTGGTAGCGCTGGTAGCGCTGGGACAACTCCGCCCAACTGGGATCGGTTTCCTATTCCCGCACCAAGCAAAAAACATTGGGAAACAGTGAGGGATGCGCCCGGGAGCCGCGTATTATAATGTCATTGCCCAATCAGACCGGCGAAGCGAGCATCTGCAAGCAACTGGGAGTAATCACAGGCTTGTTCTCCTGTCCGATAGTGCCCAGAGCTGTTGAGATAAACTGCTGTGCCGGTAAATTGGCTAACGAGGAAGTCGATTAATGCTTAAAAAGGCTGGCCTGATGGCCATAACAGTTCTCTCTCCGACGATGGCATCCGCTGCCGATATTGCCATGCACCGCGACCCAGGGTGCGGTTGCTGCGAGAAGTGGGCTGCGCAGGTGCGCCAGCAGTTCGGCCGGAAGGTTCAGATCATCGATGATGCGCGTCGCGATGTTTTCCAGCGCAAGATGGGCGTCCCTGCAGACCTCGCATCGTGCCACACGGCCATCATCGGCGGCATGGCCTTCGAGGGTCACGTTCCGATCGCCGACATGAAGCGCGCCCTGGCGACGCATCCAAAGGGCGTCACCGGCCTTGCGGTCGCCGGAATGCCGATGGGGTCACCGGGCATGAAGATGCCGGGCATGAAAGCGCAGCCCTATGACGTCGTTGCATTCGGCCCCGGCGGTAAGCGCGTCTTCGCGCGCCACGGCGGATAGTCGTTGACACCTCCAAGTTCGTGGCCGATGCTCCTAAGGTTGTGATGAGGCGCGTCTCCCTCTTTCTCCTCTTAGGAGCGCTTTTTGGCTTTCTCGGCCAACAGGCCGCGTATGCCGGAGGCCCTGCCTTCGCGCCAATGATGGAAGCGAGCCACACCATGCCGTCGGGCATAGGCTGCCCCGAGGCGCAGGAAATGCCGAAGGCGTCGCATGAGGCGCCTTGCAAAGGGCTGACGCTGGCCTGTATCGCTCAGATGGGATGTGTCATCCCGATGACGTTGCAGGATCGGCTGCCGCTAGTTACGCCACCTGCCACTGTCCCGCTCGCGCTCCATGCCGCGGCGGTCACGTTCTTGACCGGACGGGACGTGCCGCCAGAGCCAGAGCCTCCCACCGTCTGAGCTGACGAACCCGACCTAGCGCTCTCTTTCCGCCTCCGGGCGGCGAGAACCCGGTCACATATTCAGCTCGGAACGGAATTTGCTATGAACAAGATACTCGTGGCGGCTTTGTCCGCCGTTGTTGCTGTATCGTCGGCATCGGCTTCGGCTGCTACGCCGTCGCAGGGGGTCACGGGGCATTGGGAATGGCGCCCAGCACCCCAGTTCGGGCCACGCTCAACCCCGGGTCAGCGACGCGAATGGGTTGCCGACGCGGCACCCGAAACCGCGTGTGCATGCCCCACGATGAAGCACGCTCCCAAAGCCTGCATGTCGATGAAGGATGAGAAGGTCGGCTGAGCCCGCCCTCAATCCGGTTCTGAGGCGGAGCGCTCCCGTGCTCCGTCTCGGATCTTCCATTCGCGATTGAAAGAGCAACGATGCGTGCATCCATGATGCTGGCTACCGCCGCGCTATCGACGAGCGCCGCGCAGGCACAGACACTTACCTATGACCAAGCCTTACGTGAAGCGGCCGCTAATGCTCCCGGAGCGGTCGCCGAGCGCGCGGGGGTGACCGCCGCCCAAGCCGAGGCTCGTGCCGCCGGGAGCCTCCCAGACCCGCGTGTGTCGGTCGGGGTTGAGAATTATCCAGTCTCGGGCCCACCGGCCTTCTCGCTTTCGCGAGATAGCATGACGATGAAGAGGGTCGGCTTCCAGCAGGACCTTCCCAACCTCGCGAAGCGCCACGCCGCACAGGCGCAGGCGCGAGCAGCCGTCGAGACCGCGCAAGCTGCCCAGGCGACCAAGGTCCGCCAAATCCGGCTGGGTGCGGGTCAGGCGTGGATTGATCTCGCCTATGCCGCGCGACGGCTGACCGCACTCGACGGCATCATTCATTCGCTCCGTGCCCTGCCGGCGGTCGCGCGAACCGCCGTGGCATCAGGGACGGCGCGCCCAGCCCAGAGTCTAGGCATCGACCAAGCCATTGCCGGCTTGGAGGATCGGCGCGACGAGCTGGTGGCTGGGGTTGCGCGCGCGCGCGCGATGCTGGCCCGCTGGACCGGCGTACAGGCTCCGGAAACGGTTGGCGACGTGCCGGCCATCGATCTGGCGCCGGCACGGCTGCGCGCGGCGCTTGAACAGCATCCCGACATCGTTTCAGCCGATGCGGGCATCCGCCGGGCTGAAGCCGACGTGGATGCAGCGCGGGCCGAGAAGCGTCCGGACTGGGGCCTTGAAGTGGCGTATCAGCGCCGCGACCCACGCTACGGGGACATGATGTCGGCCGGGGTCACAATGAGCCTGCCGTTGTTCGCGCGCTCGCGCCAAGATCCCCGCATCGCTGCGCGTCAGTCCGCCCGAGCGCAAGCCGAGGCGGAACGCGAGGAAACGCGACGGACGCTGGCGGCCGACCTCGAAGCTGCTCTTGCGGACCATCAGATGCATCATAGCCAGTGGCAGCGGGCACAACGCGTGCTTCTACCGCTTGCGCGGGAACGGTCCGAGCTGGAGACCGCCAGCTATTCGGCCGGTCGGGCGAGCCTTACCGACGTCGTCGATGCCAAGGCATCGCTCGCGGACGCCGAGCTGACGGTGCTCGATCGGGAAGCCGAGGTCGCGTCCGATGCCATCCGCCTCACTATTGCTTTCGGGAGCGAGGATCGATGAGCGACACGACGATCAGCCGCACGCGCCTCGCAACGGCCGCGGCTGCGCTCGCCCTTGTGGCAGGCGGCATTGGCTTCGGCATCGCGCGGCTCGAACATACAGCCAGCGCGCCATCCGGGCAGACCCAGACCGATCAGCGCAAGATCCTCTACTGGTACGATCCAATGATCCCGGCCGAGCACCATGATGGTCCGGGGCTGTCGTCGATGGGGATGAAGCTGATCCCCCGCTATGCCGACGAGGGGGGCAGCGCGAACGTCGGGCCGGGCGTGACCATCGACCCGGGCAGCGTCCAGCGCCTTGGCGCTCGGATCGTGCCTGTCGAGCGCGGAACGCTCACCAACGCCGTAACCGTGACCGGCAGCATCGACTTCAATGAGCGCAACCTGGCGGTGATCCAGTCGCGCAGCGCCGCCTTCGTTCAGCGCGTCTATGCGCGTGCTCCCGGTGACGTGGTCCCCGCTGGGGCGCCTCTGGCGGATCTGCTTGTCCCCGAGTGGGCAGGTGCCCGTGCCGAATACGAGGCCGTCCGTCGCACGGGCGATGCTGCGCTGGCGCGCGCTGCGCGCCAGCGCATGGCGCTCCTCGGCATGACCGGCGCGTCGGGCGGGCGCACGACGATCCGCACGCCGATCGGCGGGGTCATCAAGACGCTGAATGTGCGGGAGGGGATGACCTTGACCATGGGGCAGACTCTCGCCGAGGTGAATGGGCTCGGGACGGTTTGGCTCAATGCGGCCGTGCCGGAAGCGACCATGGGCGGCGTGCGGGTCGGCACGCCAGTGGCCGCCACGCTTGTGGCTTTTCCAGGCGAAACCTTCGCGGGCCGCATCGCCGCAATTCTCCCCCAGGCGCAGACCGAAACCCGAACGCTCACTGTTCGCATCGAGCTTGCCAACAAGGGGGGCAGGCTCCGGCCCGGCATGTTCGCCAGCGTGAGGTTGGGCCAGGGAGCACGCGACAGGCTGCTGGTGCCGAGCGAAGCCGTGATCCGCACAGGTCGCAGAACCCTCGTCATGCTCGCCAACTCCGGCGGGCGGTTCCGACCCGCCGAGGTGCGAACCGGCGCCGAGGGCGGCGGGAAAACCGAAATCCTCGCCGGGCTCGCCGAAGGCGAGAAGGTGGTCGCGTCGGGTCAATTCCTGATCGATTCCGAGGCCAGCCTTGCAGGTCTCGAGGCGCGGCCGATTGGCGGTGACGCAACAGCGCGGCCGAAACCGCAATCAGCTCCTGCCGGTCAAGTTTACGAGACGGTCGGTCAGGTCGAGGCAATGGACGCCAGCTCGATCACTTTGTCGCATCAGCCGGTGCCGGCGATCGGGTGGCCGGCGATGACGATGACCTTCCGCGTTGCCGATCCCGCCCTGCTGCGCGGCTACAAGAAGGGAGACCGCGTCCGGTTCGGCTTCGATCAGCCCTCGGAAGGGCCGACGCTTCGCCGTATTGTGCAGGAGGGTAGCCGATGATCGCGGCGATCATCCGTTGGTCAGTTGCCAACCGCTTCCTTGTCGTGCTGGCTGTCATCGCGCTCGCGATCGCCGGTGTCGTCGCAATGCGGGCAACGCCCGTCGACGCCTTGCCCGATCTGTCGGACACACAGGTCATCATCCGGACGAGCTGGCCGGGTCAGGCGCCGCAGATCGTCGAGAACCAAGTCACCTACCCGCTGACGACCACCATGCTGTCCGTGCCTGGGACCAAGACCGTGCGGGGCTACTCCTTCTTCGGCGACAGCTACGTCTATGTGATCTTCGACGAGGGCACCGACCTGTATTGGGCGCGCTCCCGCGTGCTCGAATATCTGAGCCAGGTCCAAGGCCGGCTGCCACAAGGGGCACAAGCCGCGCTTGGTCCGGACGCTACCGGGGTTGGCTGGATCTACGAATATGCGCTGGTGGATCGCAGCGGCCGTCACGATCTGTCTCAGCTCCGGTCGCTGCAGGACTGGTTTCTGCGCTACGAACTGAAGACGCTCCCCGGCGTCGCTGAAGTGGCGAGCATCGGGGGCATGGTGAAGGAGTATCAGGTCCTTCTCGATCCGACCCGGCTTGCCGCGCTCGGCATCACTCACGCGCAGACGGTAGAAGCCATACGACGCGCCAACCAGGAAGCTGGTGGTTCGGTGCTCGAGATGGGTGGGGCCGAGTATATGGTCCGCGCATCGGGCTATCTCCGCACGCCCGACGATTTTCGCGCGATACCCCTCAAGGTTGCCGGAGCTGGCGTGCCCGTCACGTTGGGCGACGTCGCCACGGTCCAGGTCGGCCCCGAGATGCGCCGCGGGATCGCCGAGCTCGATGGCGAGGGCGAGGTCGCAGGAGGCGTAGTCGTCTTGCGTCAGGACAAGAACGCCCGCGAGACGATCGAGGCGGTCAGGACGAAGCTCGCGGAGTTGAGGCAGAGCCTCCCTCCCGGCGTGCAGATCGTCACCACCTACGACCGGTCGCAACTGATCGATCGCGCGGTGGAGAACCTGTCCGGCAAGCTCGTCGAGGAGTTCGTTGTCGTCGCCCTCGTTTGCGGGCTGTTCCTGTGGCACGTGCGATCGGCCCTGGTCGCGATCGTGACCTTGCCGCTGGGGGTGCTCGCCGCGTTGCTCGTCATGCGGGTTCAGGGGGTCAACGCCAACATCATGTCGCTGGGCGGCATCGCCATCGCGATCGGCGCGATGGTGGATGCGGCCATTGTCATGATCGAGAACGCGCATAAGCGGATCGAGCATTGGGAGCATGAGAACCCCGACCGAACGCTCGCCGGCGAGGAGCGGTGGCGGGTCATCACCGAAGCGGCTGCGGAAGTCGGTCCTGCGCTGTTCTTCAGCCTGGTCATCATCACGCTCTCGTTCGTGCCAGTCTTCACCTTAGAGGCACAGGAGGGACGGCTGTTCGCCCCACTCGCCTTCACCAAGAGCTATGCGATGGCGGCGGCCGCCATCCTGTCGGTCACGCTCGTCCCGGTGTTGATGGGCTGGCTCATCCGGGGGCGCATTCCCGCCGAGCAAGACAACGTCATCAATCGGGGCCTGACCCGCCTTTACCGCCCCGCCCTGGATCGGGTGATGGCGCGCCCTTGGGTGACGATCGCGATTGCCGCCGCAGTGCTGGCGACGACAGCGTGGCCCCTTTCCCGTCTCGGGGGCGAGTTCATCCCCTCGATGGATGAAGGCGACCTGCTTTATATGCCATCGGCGTTGCCCGGCCTCTCAGCCGCGAGCGCTTCCGAGCTGCTGCAGAGAACCGACCGGCTCATCAAAACGGTGCCGGAGGTCGCAACCGTCTTCGGAAAGGCCGGACGCGCCGAGACCGCGACAGACCCGGCGCCGTTGGAGATGTTCGAGACGACCATCCAGTTCAAGCCACGTAGCCAATGGCGGGCAGGAATGACCCCGGCGAAGCTCGTAGAGGAGCTGGACCGGACGGTACGCGTACCCGGCCTCACCAACGTCTGGGTGCCGCCCATCCGCAACCGGATCGACATGCTCGCGACCGGCATCAAAAGCCCGATCGGCGTGAAGGTGTCGGGCGCCGATCTCGCCGAGCTGGACCGGATTGCGGCCAACGTCGAGCGGATCGCCAAGACCGTCCCGGGCGTCAGTTCAGCCTTGGCGGAACGATTGACCGGGGGGCGCTATGTCGACGTGGATATCGATCGCGCGAGCGCCGCCCGGTACGGCCTCAACATCGCCGATGTGCAGGAGATCGTCTCAGGTGCGATCGGCGGGGAAACAATCGGGGAAACCGTCGAGGGTCTGGCGCGCTATCCGATCAGCGTCCGCTACCCGCGCGAGTTGCGCGACGGCCTTGAGGGACTGCGCACCCTCCCCATCGTCACCGCCACGGGTCAGCAGATCACGCTCGGCACCGTCGCTACAGTGTCGGTTGCCGAAGGGCCGCCGATGCTCAAGACCGAGAACGGTCGACCATCGACATGGGTCTACGTCGACGTCCGCGGCCGTGACCTGGCCTCCACCGTTGCCGATTTGCAGCGCGCCGTGGTGAAAGGGGTGCGGCTCAGCCCCGGCGTATCGATCGCCTATTCGGGGCAGTTCGAGTATCTCCAACGTGCCGAAAGCCGGCTGATGCTGGTCGTTCCGGCGACGCTCGCGATCATCTTCCTGCTGCTCTATATGACGTTCGGACGGCTCGACGAAGCGGCGCTCGTCATGGGCACCCTGCCCTTCGCCCTGACAGGCGGGATCTGGATCCTTTGGCTGCTCGGCTATGCGCAGTCAGTTGCGACTGGAGTGGGGTTTATCGCCCTGGCGGGTGTTTCCGCAGAGTTCGGCGTCGTGATGCTGATCTATCTGAAGCACGCCCTCGCCGAGCGCGGGCCGACGCCTTCTCGGGAACAGGTGGTCGAAGCCATTCGGGAGGGGGCGCTGTTGCGGGTTCGTCCCAAGGCGATGACGGTGGCGGTCATCATCGCGGGCCTGCTTCCCGTCCTCGTCGGGCACGGTGCCGGCTCCGAAGTCATGAGCCGTATTGCGGCGCCAATGATCGGCGGAATGCTGACTGCTCCCCTCCTCTCCATGTTCATCTTGCCTGCCGCCTACATGCTGTTGCGGCAACGAGGTCTCACCAGCGCTAAAAGGAGTGCATCATGAAAATGCCGTCTACGCTTCGGGCCGGTCTCGTCCTGCTCCTCACCCCCCTCACTGCGAACGCTATGGCCGCTCCAGCATCGCCCCCGGCTTCGGCCGCGAAGGTCGGCAAAGGCGTCGGTACGATCACGGCTCTCGACCCTCGCGGTGGCACCGTGACCATCAAGCACGGCCCGATCGGCGCAATCGGTTGGCCCGCAATGACGATGACCTTTCGTGCCTCGCCGCCTGCGCTGCTCAAGAACCTGCGGGCAGGGCAGCGGGTCGGCTTCACAGCAAAGGCACAGGGCATGAACGCTGAGGTGATAGCGATCACGCCGCAGTGATGCGGGATGGATTGCAGGTTTCCCGACGGCTGCCTTGAGCGGCAGCCGTCGGGAAGCTCAGTACGGCATCGAAAGAACGGCCGGGGCTGCCACCATCCACAGCGCCATCGCGACCATCATCACGTTCTCGGTCAGTGAAAGAAAGCCGAGAGGTACGTTGCTGTCCCCGCCGACGCAGGCGCACTTGAGTTCGCGCTTGTCGACATACACCGCCTTGATGACGGACACGGCGCCGATCGTTCCGATGACCAGTGCGATCGGGACCGAGAGCCAGGTCAGCACGCCCGCCGCCATGAGCACGCCCGCCGCACCTTCCGCGTAGGGGTAGACATAGGAATAAGGCACCCAGCGCTTGGCGAGCAGGTCGTAGTTGAGGAACATGCTCGAGAAGCTCTCCACATTCTGGAGCTTGAGCATGGCGAGTACGCACATCGAGAAGGCAATGAACCACTCGCCGGTGCGAACGGTGAACGGCGTGCCGAGCACGGCATAGCTGGCGGCGAGCGCCATCAGCGCCGTCATGGCGAACACCGCGATCACCGGTCGATAGGTGACGGCCTTAGGATCTCGCACCGCCTTGCCGAAGAAGCGACGCAGATCGTCATAGCCCCCTACCCGCTCGCCCCCGATGAAGGTCTGCGGTGTGGTCTTCACGCCGTGCTCTGCCTTGAACGCGTCGGTTTCCTCGCGAGTGCGCAGCCAGTGATCCTCGACCTCGTAACCTTGGCGGCGCAGCAGGTCCTTTGCCTTTACGCCATAAGGGCAGGTGTGTGCCGGCATCACCATCCGGTAGATCGTCGCTTTCTTGGGCGCCGCTGTCGCCATCTCACTTCTCCGTCCTGTTCGCGGAGCCTATATAGGTTCCGTACTATGGTACGGAGTCAAGGCATGTCATCGCTGACAATTGCGGGTCTCGCGCGTGAGGGGGACGTCGGTGTTGAGACCGTGCGCTACTACCAGCGCCGAGGCTTGCTCGACACGCCGGATCGGCGCGGGGGCTCTGGCTTGGCCGGGGGTATCCGGCGTTACGGGGTTGATGACGTGCGCCGCCTACGGTTCATCCGATCGGCGCAGGCAGCCGGGTTCACGCTGGAGCAGATCAGCGAATTGCTGGCCCTCGACGCCACTGACGATCGTGCGCGGGCGCGGGAGCTGGCGCGAGCGCAAATCGCCGCTCTCGACGTCCGGATCGAGGAGCTTGAGCGAGCGCGCGCGTCACTTCGCGAACTCGCGCGCGAGTGCGGAAGCGGCTCAGTCGGGCCGTGTCCGATCCTTACGGCGTTCGATCGTTCTTGAGGGTCAGCGCGCGATGGCGATGCTGGAGAGATCAGTCTGCGGATCCACGGGGATCCCTGCCTGCTTGCGCTCCGAGTAGCGGTCGACGAGCTGCGCTGCGTGGGGGCGCAAGAGGACGGTGAAACGCACCAGCTCCTCCATCACGTCCACGATGCGGTCGTAATAGCTCGACGGCTTCATGCGTCCTGCTTCGTCGAACTCCTTGTAGGCCATCGCAACCGAGGATTGGTTGGGGATGGTGAACATCCGCATCCAGCGGCCGAGCAGGCGGAGCGTGTTGACCGCGTTGAACGATTGCGATCCGCCCGACACCTGCATCACCGCTAGCGTGCGCCCCTGCGTCGGGCGCATTCCCTTCATCTCGAGCGGAAGATGATCGATCTGCGCCTTCATGATGCCGGTGATTTGGCCGTGTCGTTCCGGGCTGCACCAGACCTGGCCCTCCGACCACATAGAGAGCTCGCGCAATTCGTGGACGGCCGGATGATCGTCCCCCGCGATCTGATCGGGGAGCGGCAGAGTAGAAGGGTCGAAGATGCGCGTCTCAGCGCCGAATAGGCGCAGCAGGCGTGCCGCTTCCTCGGTTGCAAGGCGTGAGAACGAGCGCTCGCGCAAGCTGCCATAGAGCAGCAGAATGCGCGGGGGCGGCTCGGTCGGCCCCAGGCCTTCGGCAGGACGCGAGCGAATATAGGCTGGATCTAGCGCTGGCAGGATGTCGGGATCGGCGAGTGTGCGAAGCGGCATTAAAGGGCTTTCACGAGATAGGCCGCCGAAGCGGGGCAGAGCGAGGTGAACTCGCGCGAGGCGGCGATCGCCGGGGGCGCCGCGTGCCTATCGGAAGGCGCATAACCCATCGTGCTAAAGAACGGGGCCGCGGTCGTTGTCAGCAGGTGGAGCCGCTGTACGCCCAACTCACGCGCTTCCTGTTCAAGAGCCGCGATCAGTGCGCGGCCGATGCCGGCGCCGCGGCGATCCGCCAGGACTACGATGGAGCGAAGTAGACGATCGGCGCCCTCACCTTCCAAACCCCCATAGCCGACCAGGGTATCCGCATCGAACCGGAAGAAGACACGAGCAGGCTCCGTGAGATCGGCGCTCGGCAGGTTTGCATCCTCAAGGAACGACGCCAGTCCTGCCAGCTCGCTCGCTTCGAGACGTGTGACCGTCAGCGCCGTCACGCGATGTTGATCCTGATCGCGAGCGCTGCGAGCGTGATGAGCAACACCGGCACCGTCAGGGTGACACCGACCCGGAAGTAATAGCCCCATCCGATCCGCACGCCTTTCTGGCCGAGAACGTGAAGCCACAGAAGCGTCGCGAGCGATCCAATGGGCGTGAGCTTGGGACCGAGGTCGCAGCCGATCACGTTGGCGTAGATCATCGCCTCCTTGATCGCGCCCGTGGCATGGGCCGCATCGATCGACAGCGCGCCAACCAGCACGGTCGGCATATTGTTCATCACTGAGGAGAGGACGGCCGCGATCACGCCCGTTCCCAAGGCCGCACCCAAAACACCGCCTTGCGCCGTGCGATCGAGCAGCGCGGCTAGATGATCGGTCAGACCGGCGTTCCGCAGGCCATAGACCACCAGGTACATGCCGAGCGAGAAGATCACGACTTGCCACGGTGCACCGCGGAGCACCTTCCGCGTCTCGATCACGTGCCCGCGTCCGGCGATCACCAGCAACAGAACCGCGCCGGCAGAGGCAACGGCGCTGACCGGCACACCGAGCGGTTCGAGCAGGAAGAAGCCGGCGAGCAGCAGAGCGAGAACAATCCATCCGGCGCGGAAGGTCGCGGCGTCACGGACCGCTTCGCGGGGCGTGCGTAGCGCCCCCACATCGTAAGCTCCCGGTATATCACGCCGAAAGAACAGCAGCAGCGCGCCCAGCGTGGCGGCGATCGACACCAGATCGACCGGCACCATCACGGACGCATAGTCGCCAAAGCCGATGCCGAAGAAGTCGGCCGATACGATGTTGACGAGGTTCGACACGACCAGCGGCAGGCTGGCCGTGTCGGCGATGAACCCCGCCGCCATGACGAACGCTAGCGTCGCCTTGTCCTTGAAGCCGAGCGCCCGCAGCATGGCAATGACGATCGGGGTCAGGATCAGCGCCGCGCCGTCATTGGCAAACAGTGCGGACACCGCCGCGCCCAGCAGGACGATCATAACGAACAGTCGGCGACCACGCCCCCTGCCCCAGCGCGCGACATGCAGTGCCGCCCATTCGAAGAACCCGGCTTCATCCAGCAACAGGCTGATGACGATGATGGCGACAAACGCGGCCGTCGCGTTCCAGACGATGCCCCATACCACCGGCACGTCGGACAGGGTGACAACGCCCGCGAGCAGCGCCACGACGGCCCCACCCATCGCGCTCCACCCGATGCCGAGGCCCTTGGGTTGCCAAATGACGAGCGCGATCGTGGCGACGAAGATCAGGACGGCCAGGAGCATCAGGCGACGCGCTGGCCCGAAGCGTCCACTACTTGCTCACCGTCTTCCTTGGCGAACGCGGCAAGCTGGCCGCTCGGCAGCAGATCGAGGACGGCTTCGGAAGGGCGGCACAGCTTCACGCCGAGCGGCGAGACGACCAGGGGCCGGTTGATGAGGATCGGATGCGCCATCATCGCGTCCACCAACGCTTCGTCGGACAACGACGTGTCGCTCAGGCTCAGCTCTGCATAGGGCGTGCCCTTCTCGCGCAGCAGATCGCGGGGCGTAATGCCGGCGCGGTCGATCAGCTCGACCAGCAACGCGCGCGAGGGAGGCGTTTTCAGATACTCAATAACATGCGGCTCGATGCCGGCATTGCGGATCATGGCGAGGGCGTTGCGGGACGTGCCGCACTCGGGGTTGTGATAGATAACGATATCGACGGCCACGGGGCGTCCTTTCAGCAGCAGGGGGCGAGTTCGGCGACAAGCGGCGCGCACAGTTCCGCGTTGCCGCCGCAGCAATCCTTGAGGAGGAACAGCATCAGCCCGCGCAGACCGTCCAGGTCAGCGCGATAGATGATCGAGCGGCTATGCCGTTCGGATTGGACGAGACCGGCGCGGGCGAGGATACCGAGATGCGCCGACATGGTGTTCTGCGGCACGTCGAGCTGACGAGCGATGTCGCCGGCTGCCATGCCGCTTGGCTCATGCCGCACCAACAGGCGGAAGACATCGAGTCGTGTCGCTTGCGCGAGCGCGCTCAAAGCGGAGATAGCCGACTCGCTTTCCATATATCCAGCATAGCGGATATATCGCGACAGGCTAGTCGCATTGGCCCGTCATTTCGTACCTTACCCTTCCGCGACGATCGCTTCCTGTTCCGGTGCGGGAAGGTGGCGGTACAAGGTCGGCACCGAGACGCCGATCGCCGGCGCGATCTCACGCATCGGCATACCAGACGCCAAGAGTTTGCGAGCCGCCTCCAGCCGCTTGGGCGTCATCACCGTTTTTCGGCCGCCTACCCTCCCCTCACGCCGCGCCACGGCCAAGGCGGCCGTCGTGCGTTCGCGATTAAGGTCGCGCTCCATCTCCGCCATCGCGGCCATGATGTGGAAGACGAGCTTGCCGGCAGTGCCTGCCGTGTCGATCCCGTCGGTCAGGGACCGGAACCCAATGCCTCGCTCGGCCAAATCAGCGGCCAGGTCGACCAGCCCTTTCATCGTGCGGCCGAGACGATCGAGCTTCCAAACTACCAGGACATCACCAGCGCGCGCGTGCGACAGCGCATCGGCCAAGCCGACGCGGTTCGCCTTGGCGCCACTGGCCTTGTCGCTGAAGGTCCGCTCGCAGCCCGCCTCGCGCAGCGCATCGAGCTGAGGCGTCAAATCCTGTTCGGGGGTCGAGACCCGTGCGTAGCCGATCAGCATGGAAGGTTCTCAAAACTCATCTCGCGTGCCTAGCATGGGCTCCAGCAATCGAGAATGTGTTTGATACGCCCGCATCCCCTGCTAGACGTTCTCACATGGTGGCGCGTCAAAATCGATCGTGGCTGTTGAAAATTTCCGGCGGACGCTGAACGCCACCTCAAGAACTGCCGCAACTGGCATTCTGAGGGGTCTCACATTGATCCGCCTTCAAACTTTGACGGGCAGTCTCAATGTAACGCCGAAACCGCTCTCGGGTCGCGTAAGGGCAGCATCGCCACCATGCCCAATAGCCACGGCGCGAACCAGCGCCAGGCCAAGGCCGTGTCCATCGGTGGTGCGCGACACCTCCGTACGAGCGAACCGCTGAAACAGTCGTCCGGCGTCGGCGGGAGAAACACCCGGACCGTCATCCTCCAGTGTCACCTCGATCCCATCCTGCAACAACCTGGCGGAGAGCATCGCGGCCGTGCCTGCCGGCGTGTGCCGCAACGTGTTCTCCAGCAGGTTCGACAATGCCTGTGCGAGCAGGCGGCGGTCGCCCTCGATATGCAGCCCGCGCACGATGTCGACTGTCAGGGCATGGCCGGCAGCCTCGAAGTCGGGGCGATAGGTTTCGGCCATGTCCTCCAGCAGCGCCGACAGATCGACCGTTCCCAACGCTCGACGTTCAGCCAGCCCCTCGACCTCAGCTATGCGGAGCAGCGCCGCGAAGATCTCCAGCAAGTCGTCGGCTTGCCGCCGGGCGGAATCGATCGCGCCTGGGTCACCGGCCGCGGCGCGATCGAGCTGGTTGCACAGGCGGGTGAGCGGCGTGCGTAGATCGTGCGCGACGTCGGTCGACACCTGCCGCAGATTGTCCATCAGCGCCGCCATACGGTCGAGCATCCGATTGAGCGTCGCGGCAAGGCGATCGAACTCGCTGTCGGACCCGTCGCGCGGCACCCGCTGCGTCAGATCGCCGGCGATGATTGCCTGCGCCGTGGCATCGATGTGAGACAGGCGGCGCCGCGTCAGCCATCCGACCAGTATCGCCGCGCCGATCCCGAGCGCCAGCACCGCGCCCAGCGCTCCGGCGAACAGCGCCGCCAGCGTGCTGTCGATCGCGTCTAGGTCGCGACGATCGGCGACGACGACGAGAAGCCCACCGGCCAAGGGCGTGGCGAGCGCCTGGCCGACGCCGGTGATATCGCCGCGGCGAAAGCCGAAATGCTCCTGGTAGCCGGGTTCGGGCGGCGCAAGCGGGGCGATGGTGGCGGCGACCGTCCGCCCGTTGCGGCCGACCAGCAGATAGTCGAGACTCGCTTCGTTCCGCGTTTCCTCGCGCAGACGGATCGCCTCGGCGACCCCCGCCAGTCCCGCTTCGCTCGCCTCGGCAACGAGCGCGCGCGTTTCCACCGCGACGCGGTGGTCTAGCTGTTCCTCCAGCGCCTCGTGCGTCACCTCATAGGCGACCGCGCCGATCGCGAGCGTCGCCGCGGCGAAGGCCAGCGCGACCAGCACGACGATGCCGAAGGTAGAGCGCCACAGGCGGCGGATCATCGTCACGCGTCCCGGATCATGTAGCCCGCCCCGCGCACCGTCTCGATCGCGTCCACGTCAAACCCGGCGTTGAGCTTGGAGCGCAGTCGGCTCAGATGCGTCTCGACGATATTGGTCTTCGGATCGAAATCGAAGTCCCACACGCGTTCGAGCAGCATGGTCCGAGTCATCACCCGGCGCGGGTTGCGCATCAGCTCGGCGAGCAGCGCGAACTCGCGCGGTTGCAGGGTCACGCGCCGTCCGGCCCGTTCCACCGTGCGACGATGCAGGTCGAGCACAATGTCGCCGACCCGGAGCAGGTGGGCATCGTCGCCGCGCGGTACCGGCCGGCGCGCCAGCGCATTGAGGCGCGCGGCCAACTCGGAAAAGGCGAAGGGCTTGACCAGATAGTCGTCGGCGCCGCCTTCCAGCCCCTCCACCCGGTCCGCGATCCCGCCGACCGCGGTCAGCATCAGGACCGGCGTCGCGTCGCCGGCCGCGCGCAGCGCCCGGACCAGGGCGAGGCCGTCGAGGCCGGGCAGCATCCGGTCGACCACGATCGCGTCGAACCCGCCCCCGGTCGCCTGGAACAGGCCGTCCCGGCCGTCCGCGCTGACCGCGACCTGGTGCCCGGCCTGACCCAGCCCCTGCGCCACGAAGGCGCGGGTGTCGGCATCATCCTCGACGATCAATATCCGCATTGCCCGACTATCGCCTGCCGGCGTCGGTTCGCCAACCGCCGCCCAGCGCACGGAACAGCGCCACCTCGTTCTGCGACACCGCCAGATCGGACTGGACCTGTTGCAGCGTCGCCGATGCTGTGGCCCGCTGCGCATCGACCTGAAGCAGGCCGGGCGCATCGCCGAGGCGGACACGCGCACCCGCCCGGCGCGCATAGGCCTGCGCCTCGCGCGACGCGGTCGCCAGATCGCGGTTGCGGCGCGTCTCGGCATCGTAGGCCGCCAGCGCCGTCTCCACCTCGCGCAGAGCACGGAGGACGGCCACGTCCCATCCGGCGATCGCCGCGCGCTCGGTCGCGCGGGCCTGCTCCAGCCGCGCGCGGGCGGGCGCCTGATTGGGGAACGCCCAGCTGACGAGCGGCGATGCGACGGCCTTGAACCCGCCCGACAGCAATCCGAGCGCTCCGCCCAGATTGACGCGCGGGTAGAGGTCCGCCCGCGCCACCCCGATCCGCGCCGCGGCAGCGGCAAGGCGTCGCTCCGCCTCGCGAACGTCGGGGCGCCGGAGCAGCAGCGCGGTCCCGTCGCCGACCGGCGCAGCGGTGCGCAGCCGGGGCGCGGCGGTGCAGGCGAAGCGATAGCCCCGCGCTTCCGCCGGGGGGCGCCCCTGCAACGTTGCGAGCCGATACAGCGCGTTGGCACGCTGTGCCTCGAACGGGGCGATGGCGGCGCGGGTGGCGGCCGCGATGGTCGCGACCTGCGATACCTCCAGCGGCGACACTTCGCCCGCCCGAAACTGTTCGCGCACGAGCGCGACCAACCGGTCCTGTGCCGCCGCGACCTCGCGCGCGGTCGCGATGGCGCGGGTCGATCCGCACAGGTCGACATAGGCGAGCACGGTGTCGGCCACCACGGCAACGCGCAAGCCATCGACGACCGCGGCTTGCGCCTCGGCATCCGCACCCGCCGCGGTCGCGGCGGACCGCAGCCGCCCGAACAGGTCGAGATCCCAGCTCGCCGTCGCGGCGATATCATAGTCCGTCGTCGGCACGTTGCCCGACGCGCTCGGTTGCGAGGCGGGGTTGTCGACCCCCAACGCGCTCTCGATCGTCGTCTGCGGCAGCCGCGCCGCCCGTGCCTGCCGCAGAGCGGCGCGAGCGCCGTCCAAATTGGCGTAGGCGACGCGCAGATCGGCATTGGCGGCGAGCGCCGATCGCACCAGTCCGTCGAGGACCAGATCGTCGTAGAGCCGCCACCAGTCATCCGGCACCGGCGCGATTGACGCGACGGGAAGCCGGGCGAACTCGCCCGTCGCGCTAGGCGGGGCGATTGTCGGCGGAGGTGCGGGCACGCTCATGCACGCGGACGCGAGAAGGGCAACACCGGGGGCCAGACGACGGATCATGCCAGTGCCTCCTTGGCTGCGGTTGCAGGCGGCACGGTGCGGTCCCTGCCATAGCGAGCATACAGCGCGGGCAGCAGCAGCAGGTTGAGCGCGGTCGACGAAATGAGGCCACCGAGGATCACGATCGCCATCGGATGCTCGATCTCGTGCCCGGGCGCATTGCCCGCCACGATCAGCGGCACCAGCGCCAGTCCCGCGCAGGCGGCCGTCATCAGGATCGGCACCAGTCGCTCTTCCGCACCGCGCATTACCAGCTCGCGCCCGAAGGTCATGCCCTCGTGCCGTTCGAGATGCTGATAGTGCGACAGCAGCATGATGCCGTTGCGCGCGGCGATGCCGATGACGGTGACGAACCCAACCAGCGAGCCGAGCGACAGCACCCCGCCGGTGACGGCCACGGCGACCACCCCGCCGACCAGCGCGAAGGGCAGGCTGACACCGACCAGCGCGGTGATCCGGCGCGAGCGAAACTCCATCCAGACGAGCAGCAGGATGCCGACGAGGCATAACGCGCCGATGCTCCAGAGGCGGCTGCGCGATTCCTTCAGTGCGGCATATTCGCCGAGCACCTGCGGATGATAGCCGGTCGCGAACGGCACCCTGGCGACCGCGGCGTCGACCGCCTGCGCGACCGTGCCGAGGTCCGCGCCCGCGACGTTCATCGTGACGTCGAGCCGGCGCTGGCCGTTCTCGCGCTTCACCTCGTTGGGGGCGGGTGCGATCTCGATATCGGCGACATCGCCGAGCCGCACCGGCGCCCCGGCGACCGCATTGCCGGCCGCGGGCACCTGGATCATCAGGTCGCGCAAGGCGTGGACGCTGTTACGCACCGCCGGCTCGCCCCAGACAGCCACGTCGAAGGCGCGCTGGTCGCGGTAGATTTCGCCGACCTTGGCCTGCGCGACCAGCACCTGCGCCTGCCGGCGCACCTCGCCCGCGGTGAGGCCGAACCGCGCCAGTTCGCCCGCACGTGGTCGGATGCGGATCTGCGGCACGAGCACCTGCGATTCCAGCTTAAGGTCGGACACGCCCGGAACCCCACTGATCGCCTCACGGACGCGGGCACCGGCCGCGCGCAGCTCCGCCTGGTCCGGGCCGTAGATGCGCACGACGATGGTCGCACCGGCACCCGTCAGCACCTCCTTGATCCGCTCGCGCAGATAGGTGAGCACGTCGCGATAGAGGCCGGGGTAGCCCTCGACCACTTCCTTGATCCGCTTCACCGACGCATCGTAATCGGCGTTCTCGTCGAGGCTGATCCAGAGTTCGGTGAAGTTGGGGCCGACCACTTCGTCGGCCTGTTCGGCGCGGCCGATATGCGCGCCGAAGTTGCGGACGCCGGGGATGCTGCGCAGCTCCTTCGACGCGCGGATCGTGATCCGGTCCATCGCCTCGATCGACGTCCCCGGCTTCTCGACGAAGTGCATCAGGAAGTCGGTTTCGCGGAAGTCGGGCAGGAACTGGTCCTTGAACGTCGCATAGCCGACACCGGCGAGCAGCAGCCCACCCGCGACGATCCCGACCGCCATCGCCGGCTGAGCGACCACGCGCGGCAGGAAGCCGACGTAGCGGCGCTTCATCGCCGCGACGAAGCGGGTGTCGCGCTCCGCCTTCAGCGGCGCGTTCGGGAGCAGGAGAAGGCACATCGCCGGCGTGACGGTCAGCGCGACCAGCAGCGACATCCCGATCGCCAGCACATAGGCGATGGCGAGGGGCTGGAAGAAGGTGCCCGCGACCCCGCCCAGGAAGAAGATCGGCACGAACACCAGCATCACGATCAGCGAGGCGAAGACGACCGCCGAGCGTACCTCCAGCGAGGCGGCGAGCACCAACGCGAACGCCGGCTTCGGATCGGCCGCCTCGCGGTTCAGTCGGAGACGGCGCGCGATATTCTCCACGTCGATGATCGCATCGTCGACCACCTCGCCCAACGCGATGACGAGGCCGGCGATAATCATCACGTTGATCGTCGCGCCCGACCAGAGCAGCATCAGACCCGCGCCGAGCAGCGACAGCGGGATCGCGACGAGGCTGATCGTCGCCTGCCGCCAGTCGCGGGTGAAGAGGAACAGCACCGCCGCCACCAGCGCGCAGCCGATCATCAGCGCGCGGGTGAGATTATCGATCGAGCGTTCGATGAAGGTCGCCGGGCGGAAGATGGTCGTGTCGACCTTCACGTCCTTGAGGCCGGGCTTCAGCTCGGCGAACGCGGCCTCGACCGCGCGGGTCAGCTCCAGCGTGTTGGCCGTCGGCTGCTTCTCGACGATCAGCATGATGCCCGGGCCGTCGTCGATGATGGCGTTGCCGATCGGCGCATTGAAACCGTCGACCACGCGGGCGACGTCGCCGATCCTGACCGGTGCTTCGCCCGCCTGCCTGACGACCGCCTGTGCCAGCTCGGCTGCGGTCTGCACCGTGCCGGTCTGCTGGACGGCGAGGCGCTGGTTGGGCGTGTCGACGAACCCGCCACCCCCAACCAGCACGGCGTCGCCGGCGGCCGCGCGCACCTCCGCCAGCGTCACACCGGCCGCGCGCAGCCGGTCGGGATCGACCAGCACCTGCAACTGCCTGTCACGCTGGCCCCACACCGCGACGTTCGCGACGCCGGGGACGGCCATCAGCCGCGGGCGGATGGTCCAGCGCACCAGCTCGGACAATTGCATCTGGTCGAGCTTCGTCGACGACAGCCCGACCTTCATCGCCCGGCTCGTCGACGACAGCGGCGGCATCAGCACCGGCTGACGCGCCGCGAGCGGCAGCCGCGGCTGCACCTGCGCGATCCGCTCGCCGACCATCTGGCGGGCGCGGATTACGTCGGACCCGCGCTCGAACAGGATCTGTACCGACGACAGGCCCAGCACCGACTTGGATCGCAGCGTCATCAGGCCGGGCACGCCGTTGACCGCCGTCTCGATCGGCACCGTCACCAGGCTCTCGACCTCCTCGGTCGACAGCCCTGGCGCCTCGGTCTGGATTTCCACCATCGGCGGGGCGAACTCGGGGAACACGTCGAGCGGCACGTCGCGCCCGGCGCGAATGCCGAGCACGACCAGCAAGGCGGCCAGCGCGAGGACGAGGACGCGCTGCGCCAGCGCGAAATGGACGAGTCGGCCGAGCATCAGTGCGCCGCCCCGAACTCTGTCCCGAACAGCTCGGCCGCACCACCGGTGACGACTTGCGCGCCGGCCGTCAGCCCGCGCGACAGCAGTGCCCGTCCGTCGTTTTCCGATGCCACCTCGACGCGCTGTCGCACGAAGGTGTTGGGCGCGGTCCGCTGATAGACCCACTCGCCACCGTAGACATCGCGGAGGATCGCAGCAGACGGCACCGACAATCCCTCGGTCTGTCCGGCGAGCGGCAGGTCCACCGCGACCCGCTGGCCGACGCGGAAGGCGCGGTCGCGATTGTCGATGGCGAAATACAGATCGACCGTGCCCGTGACGGTGTTGGCCGATGGCGGCGCCTGCACCGGACGGGCGCTGCGTGGCGCGCCGGCGTCGCCGAGCGTGCGGACCGTCGCGGCGGCCTCTCGACGCACATTCCCCATGTCGCTGCCGAACACTGACGCGCGGACCCACAGTACCGCTTGCGAACCGAGCGAGGCGACCGCCGGCCCAAGCAAACGGCGCTGCTGACGTGCCGCGCCTAGCGCCGCCTGCGCCGCAGCCAGCGCAGCCGCAGCTTCATCGCGTGCCCGCACGCTGCCGGCCTCCTCGCGCACCAGGCTCTCGGCCCGGTCGAGCGCGATCCTCGCCAGCCTCGCTTGCGCCGTAGCGCGGGCCAGTTCGGCGTCGGCCGCCGCCTGCTGGCTGCCGATCTGCTGGAGATTGGTGGTCGAGTTGACCGGCACGCCGTTGGGGCTGATCGGCGGCACCACGATCTCACCGGCGACCTCGCGCGAGGAGGAGGCCGATCCTCCACCCACCCTAGCTAGTGCGATGCCGAGACGCTCCTGAGCTTGGGGTGTAAGGGTCAGCTTCAACAGCTCGCTCTCATGCGTGATCGTCTCGGCATGGGCAGGCGGTGCGGGCGGCTTCGCGGCCTTCTCGCCGCAACCGGCGAGCAGGATCGGGATCAGAAGGAAGGTCTGGCGCATCGTGACGGCTTAGTCACGAAAGAGTGGGCGCTACTGGAGCCGACTATACAAAATCCCAACGTAGCCGCGCCCCGCTCTGATTGAAAACGAAGGGACCGAAGGTCATACCCGACTCTCATTCGGTTTCTGCGGCCCGTGAATCTCGCACCCCCGTCAGGCGACGCCGCACGAACCATATTCCCGCCAGTACGGCCACGCCCAGCAGGAACAGGTCAATCTTGTGAAACAAGGCCGACAATCGCGGGTCCGTGTTCCAGCGGCTCCCGAGCACTTGGCCGGCATAGGCCAATCCCAGGCACCAGGGCAGTGATCCTATGAACGTGTAAAGGTGAAAGCGCAGCAACGGCATCTGGGCGATCCCCGCAGGTAGCGCGATGAACGAGCGGATGCCTGGCATCATCCGACCGATCAGAACAGCCGCACCGCCGAAGCGGTCGAAAAACCGTTCCGATCGGTCGAGATCCTCGGATGTGAGCAAGAGCCAGCGTCCGTAACGGGCGACCATGGGACGGCCGCCGCGGCGCCCCGCCTCATAAGCAAGGGCCGACCCGAGATTGCAGCCGATCGCCCCCGCAATCGCTACCAGCCACAGGTCGAGGCGACCGGTCGAGACCAGATAGCCGCTGAACGGCATGATGATTTCAGACGGCAGAGGGATGCAGGCGCTTTCGAGAGCCATCAGGCCGATGATGCCGATATATCCGGTCGCAGCGATCGCGGCGACGATCCAGCCCGCTAGCGTCGCTATGAAATTGCTGAGCCCATTCATTTTTTGGTGTCCTCGGCGCGTGAGTTTTCTTGCGCAAATGCGTGCAAACGCTCGTTGGCCGCCTGAAATGACCGGCAAGCGTCGGGTCTTCGATCATGAGCTAGCGGATAGACGGCCAGCGGCTTGGCGCGGAATTCATGTCATCGGTCAAAGCGAAAACCCGCGTCACGATGGCGGTCCAACCCAGACCGACTGCCCAGCCAGCGGCCACATCCGTTGGCCAGTGTACGCCAAGGATGATCCGTGAAGCCCCGATCGCGAAGATCAGCACCATGGCAACGACGATCGCGACTGTCCCTCACGATCGCCACCAGCCTCCGCCGCCATGACGATCGCCAAAGAGCCATAGACGAAAGCGGAGTCCATGGCGTGCCCGCTCGGGAAGCTGGCCGTTCGAACATCAACAAGATGCGCGACAATCATCGGCCTAGGCCGGTCTACAATTGCCTTCAGAACGCTGATGATAATGGCCCCACCTGCGGTCGTGCTCGCAAGATAGGCGCACAATCGCCAGCGTTGCCTGATCGCCAGATATCCAAGCCCGATCGCGGTCATGATCCACAAGGTCGAATTGTTACCCATCATGGTCACATCGCGGGCGATGACGATGAGCGGACCATGATCGCCGGTGCGCTCGCGCATCCACAGCAGGATGGCCGGGTCGAAGCCCGTCATCCGGCCTGTCGCGAAGAACGCCGCCACTACGAGTAGAAGCGCTCCGCCAAATGCGAACAGAGCGCCCCCGGCAAGAATCCGCATAGCCGCCTTTGCCCGGCTCACCGTCACGCCGGCTTCACGACCAGGACCCTGAATGTGCCGGGCGTTGCGACCGGGCGGGTGCCGGGCTGCGCTGGCGGGGCAAACGACGCCGTCGGCAGGTAGATGGCACCGCTGTCTGGATCGAGTGCACCCGTCCGGGCACCCACGGCAGTCTTGATACGCCCCACGCGCGTCACGAGGGGGCCTTCGAGAGACAGCACGTCCAGCACTCCATCCCTGCCGCAGGGAATGAACGCCAAGCGACGCTGCGGATCCAGAATGACGGCATCTGGGCCTGCACCTATGTCAACCAGCTGCGAAAGTTTGCGGTTCGAGCCAGCGACGATGGCCGCCTTACCGTTGGCACACGCGGCGATGAGGCGATCCGTTTTCGCGTCATAGGCGAGGCCAGACGGCTCGGTGCACCCTGGCAAGGCGATCGGCGCAGCGGCCGTGCCGCGACGGATGTCGACGACCTCGATCTCGTTTGCGTCCTCGTCGTTGACGAACAGCGTGCCGTTCGGCGTCAGCGCGGCATATTCAAGGCCGGGCTTGAGCTGCACAGTGCGCAACGTCCGCATCGCTGTCGTGTCGATGATCGATACCGAGCCGGCCTTGGCATTCATGACAAAGCCGGTCTTGCCATCAGCGGAGACGATCGCAGCGTCGGGTTTTTCGCCGACCGCGACACGGCCCAGTTCGCGACCATCGGAGGTTGAGAGAAAGCGGACCGAGGCATCGTCGCCGCTCGTCGCCATGAGGCGCCCGCCGGAAAGCGGTACGACCGCATGACCGTGCGCGATGGTGCCGATCGAGCCGACTGCCCGCTCACGTCTGGTGTCGATGACGGTGACCGAGGTCGACCGCGCAATGTAGAGGCGGTAATCGACGGGATCGACGCGGGCATAATCCCATCCCCCGCCGTCCGGACCGGAGATCGTAGCTGCGATGCGGTAGGCTGGCACCGGCGGGGCAGCCCCCGCCGCGAAGGATGTCAGCGCCAAGATGGCAGTCGTCAGTACGCGCTTCATCGTGCAGGTTCCTGTTCTGGAATGGCAGGATCATGGTCGGAATGGGGTAGGGTCAGCCGAACGAGGATCGGCATTGCCAAGAGTACGAGCGGATACTGCAGCAACAGGCCGGCGATGATCGCGATTGCGAGTGGTTGCTGAATGCCCGAGCCCTGACCGATCGCGAGCGCCAGCGGCAGCAACGTCAAAATCGCCGCCAGCGTCGTCATCGTGATCGGGCGCAGGCGATTGCGGCTCGCTTCGCGCGTCGCCACGACGGGCGGCATGGTGTGGCAGAGTTCCTCGAACTCGGAGACGTAGAAGATCGCCATCTCGGTGCCGATGCCGATGATCATCGTCATGCCCATCAGCGCCGTGATGTTGAGGTCGACGCCTGCGAGCCACAGGGCGGTGAATACTGCCGTGGTCGACAGCAGCGAGCAGCCGATGATAATGACGGGCAACCAGAACCGCCGGTAAAGCACAAGGAGCAACACCAGCTCGGCGACGAGGGCTGCGCCGAATACCTTGATGAGGCCTGCGAAGGCGATCTGCTGCTGCTGATAGAGGCCGCCCAGCTCGTAGCGGATACCGGGTGCCAGTACGCCTGGCTGGTCGAGGGCCTTGGTCACGTCGCCGATGGCAGCACCTATCCCCCGTCCCTGAATGCGACCGGTCACGGCCACCATCGGTTCCAGGTTCTCGCGGGCGATCTGCGGTTGTCCGACGACCGCCTCGATGGATGCGACGCGCAACAGCGGAAACACATGGCCGTCGGTGGCACGGATGGGCAGTTGCGCAAGCCCGGACTGGCTGATCGTCATCGCCTGCGGAAGCCGGACGCGCACGTCGATGGCCTTATCGGGTCGGGCAAGGGTTGTGGCGACAGTGCCGCTCAGGGCGGTCGACAGCTGTGCCTCAACGTCTGACGGCACGACCCCTTCCACGCCGGCGCGGACCGGATCGACGCGGACATCGAGCGCGTCACCTGCCAGTTGAACGCCGTCCTTCACCTCGACGACGCCATCGATCCTTTCGATCAGGGCAGCGACCTTCTTCGCTTGGCCATCGAGCACGGTTGGGTCGGACGAGTAGAGCTTGACTTCGATCGGCTGCGGGACGGCGGTCAGATCGCCGATCAGATCCTCGATGAGTTGTGCGACCTCGACCTGGACGCCTGGCACCTTGACCCCGATCTCGTCGGCGACGCTGGCGGCCACCTCCTCGGTCGGGCGGCTGTGGTTCGGCTTCAGCCGGACGAAATAGTCGCCGTGATAGCTCTGGCCGAGATCGCCACCGAGGCCGGTGCCGAGCCGCCGGGAGAAGGTCAGCACCTCCGGATTGGCCCGCAGCAGCTGGTCGATCTGACCGACCTGACGCCCGCTTTCGTCAAGCGAGGTGCCGGGAGCGGTGTAGTAATCCATGACGAAGCCGCCTTCGTCGACCTTCGGCATGAAGCCTGTCGGCACCTTGGAATAGCCGATATAGCCGACCGCCAGGAGCGGGACGAGGATGACAAGGAGCAGCCACGGTCGGGCTGACAGGCGATCGAGGCCTTTGTCGTGAATGACGGCGAGGCGTCCCTCGCCGGCGACGCCGGGGTCTCGCCATGTACGGAAGTCCACCAGCCATCGCACGAGGACCGGTACGACGAAAGCGGTCATCGCCCAGGAAATGGCGAGCGCGGCCGCCATCGTCACTGACAGCGCCTTGGAGAAGGCGCCGGTCACACCGGTCAGGAATGACAGCGGCAGGAACACGATCAACGTCGCGATGCTCGATCCGGTCAGCGGTGCCATGAACTCGCGCGCGGCCGGGATGACCGCAGCGTTGCCAGCGATGTCTCCGCCCGGCGTCACCTCGCCGGCGCGTCGGGCGATATGCTCGACCATGACGATGACGTCGTCGATCAGCAGCCCGACCGCGGCCGCGATGCCGCCGAGGGTCATGATGTTGAAGCTCATGCCGAGGATGCTCAGCACCAGCACCGTGGTCGCCAGTGTGGCCGGTACGACGATGATGGCGACGAGCGTCACGCGCCAGCTGCGCAGGAACAGGAGGAGCACCAGCGCGGCGAGCATGAGGCCGATCAGCACAGCGTCACGCACGCTCGCGACCGATTGGGTCACCAGCTCGCTCTGATCGTACCAGTTGACCAGCCTGACCCCGGCCGGCAGCTTCACGCCCGCCAGCTTTACCTGCACTTGCCTTGCGATCTGGACCGCGTTGCCGTCCGGCTGCTCGTAGATGTTGAACAGTACCGCGGGTTTCCCGTCCTCGACGATCCGCTGCCAGACGGGCACGGCACCGGTCTGCACGGTCGCGACATCCCGCACCCGAACGACCCCTGCCGGGGCCGCCTTGACGACGATGTCACCGACCTGCGCCGCGCTGGCGACACTGCGATCGGCAATGACAAGCGAGAGCCGACCACGATCCTGGACCTGCCCGACCGCACTCAACACGTTGCCATTGCGGATAGCGGTCGCAAGGTCCGCCATGGCCAGGCCGTAGCTTGCGAGCCGTTGCGGGTCCGCGAGTACCTCGACCTCCGCGGTGTCGCCACCCTGCACACCGACCCTGGCGAGACCGGTGATCGAGGACAGCAGCGGGGTGATCTGAAGTCGCGCGAAATCCTGGAGTTGGGCCGGATCCGCTGTATCGGATACCAGGGCATAGGAGATGATCGGAAAAACGGTCGGGTCCATCCGGCGGACATTGTACTGCGTGCCAGCAGGCAGCGATGGCAGGATGCGGCCGACCGCGGTGTCGACCAGCAGCGTGCTCGCGATCATGTCGCGCCCCCAACCGAAGTCGATCGAGATCTGCGCCGTCCCGCGCGCCGTCTCCGAGCGGACGTTGTTTACGCCGGGGATGGCGCGGATTGCCTCCTCGACCGGGCGGGTGACAGTCAGCGCGGTCTGGTCGGCGGGGCGGCTCCCCGAGTCCAGGTCGACCACGACCCGCGGAAACGACACCTGCGGGAAGAGGCCAATTGGCAACGATAAGGCTGCGACGATCCCCGCGAGCGCCAGCGCCAGGCCGACGAGGACGAACGCGCGCGACTGGGTGCGCAGGAGACGCTCTAGCATTACCGGCTCCGGACCGCGTCG
The DNA here is from genome assembly GCF_049896485.1 of Sphingomonas sp. DC4900. Lineage (NCBI taxonomy): Bacteria > Pseudomonadati > Pseudomonadota > Alphaproteobacteria > Sphingomonadales > Sphingomonadaceae > Sphingomonas > Sphingomonas sp. DC4900. The sequence goes on along the minus strand of NZ_JAFCUK010000013.1, from coordinate 14,002 downwards.
CCGTCAGTGACCTGATAGGCGCCTGCAACGATCAGCGGGAGGCGCGGTGAGAGGGCGCCGTCGACCACGTCGCCGGCGTCAGACGAAAGCCGGACGGCGACCGGAACCGCCTTGGCCTTGCCGTCCCGGACCTGGAAGACGCGCGGGCGACCGCCCGCGGTGACCACCGCCGCGTGCGGCACGACCCATCCGCCGACCTCGCCGGTACGGATGTCGACCTGCATCGGCTCACCCGGCAGCAACGCCCCCGCCGGAAAGGACAGGTCGACGTCGACCATCTTGGTCACGGCGTTCAACGCGCCGTCAACCCGGACGACACGACCCTCGAGCGTGCCGCCCCCGGACAGGCGCTTCAATGACGCACCTTGGCCGACGGTGACGCCTCCACGCTGCGAAGGATCGATCCCCACGGTTACGACGATTCCGCCTGACCGCGCGACCGTCAGGATCGTGGCGCCTGCAGCGGTGCGGTCCCCTTGCGCCACGGCTACGGCGGTGACGACGCCAGAAAACGGTGCCGTGATGGTATGAATCGGCGCCCCGGCGCCCTCTGCCCGAAGCGCGGCCAGCACTGTTCGGGCGTCGTACACCGCCTTGTCGGCCTGCACCAACTGATCGGTTGTTGCGAGCTGCTGCGCTAGAAGCTGCGCCGTGGTGGCGCGCGCCTTCTGCGCTGCGGCGAGAGCGCTCACCGCTTGTTCGTAGGTGCTGCGCGAAGTTGGCGCAGTGACGAAGGTTGCCAGCGGCTGACCCATCTTCACGGCGCTGCCGGGCGCGACGAACAGCCGCGTGACCTGGCCCGGCTGCGCCTCGCTGAAGGTGCGGGTGCCGATCTCGGACGGTGCCACGGAACCGTAAGCGGTGACGATCGCCGGCAGCGCACCCTGGCGGGGTGCGACGGTGCCGACGAGGACGCTGGGCGTCGGGGTATCGCTGGCATCCGGCGTGGTGGACGTTCCGCTGCACGCTGCGACCAGCAGCAGAAGAAGGGCAGCGGAGATCCTCGTGGGTATTGGAGTCACCGGACCGTGCCCGCTTGCTCTGGCGGCAGGTCGGCCGTCGGCAGGCCGTCGCCTACCAGCGTCTGGATGGCGATCTGCCGATCGAACAGCGCGAGTTCCAGGGTCATGATCTCCTCTTCCTTGGCGAAGCGGTTGGAGACGAGGTCGACATAGCCGCGCTCGTCGATGTTGGAGGCGCCGAACGCCGCCTGCGCCCGGGCCGCGGCGGTACGAGCGGCAGGCAGATCACGGCGCGCGATCGCGAGTTGCGCCGCAAGCTGTTCATATTCCCGCAGCAGCGCGCCGACCGTCCCGGTAGCGGCCGCCAGCCGCGCCGCGTAATCGGCGTGAAGCTGTGCCCGCGTTGCCCGCGCGACCGCGACATTGCCCTGGTTGTGATCGAAGATGGGCAGACCGACCTGCGCGTTCGGCCCGCCGTTGATGACCTTCGAACTGTCGCTCGATGCGGAGCCGCCAAGGATCAGGTCGGGAAATTGCGATAGGATCGCGACGCGCAGTTGCTCGTCCGCGGCGTCATAGCCGAGGCGTAGCGCGAGCAGATCGGGCCGGCGATCGGGGAGTGTCGCAAGCCCGGCACGGATCGTGGCAGGGTCGAACCGCGGCAGGTCGGGCTCGGTTGCGAGCGGCACGACCGCGTCCGGCGTCAGGCCCAGCAGGGCGTTCAGCTGGTGACGCTGTGAGAGCAAAGTCTGGTCGAGCGTGTTGAGCGATGTCCGCGCCGCCTGAAGCGCGACACGGTCCGGGGCGACGGTGACAAGCGTCACGGTTCGCGCCGCCAGCGCGCGCTCGAGCTTGCCGTTCCGGTCAGACAGGAGATCGTAGGCCGCGACATAGGTCGGGCGGCTGCGCGTGCCGATAATGATGTCGGTGGCAAGCTGGCGCGCCTGTCCGGCAACCTGCCATTCCTGCCAGACGAGATCGGCCGCGACCTGCCGGGTGCTCGCAGTGGCAGCGCGGCGTTGCGCACGATAGGTGACGAGGCTCTTGATGTCCTGCGCCAGCCCTAGATTCCAGGCCGGGACAGTGCCCGCCCCCGAAAGCAGAGGCAGGAAAGCGCCCGACAGGGACGGATTGGCGAGGATCGAGGCTTGCGTGGCCTGGCCCTCGGCAATGCCCCGCTTCAAGCGTGCCGCGCGAAGGTCCGGGTTGTTCGCCAGCGCCAACGTAACGACATCGCCAACCGACAGCGCTCCATGATCCTCCGCGGCCCCCTGGAGCGCACCGATTGACGGCGCGAGCGGTAAATCTCGCGTGAGCGGAAGTGGGGTGTAATGCGCGCATCCCGCCAGCAACGCTGCGAGCATAACGGGCTGAACGCCCTTCCTGGTCCCCCTGATCAGCATCTTTCTGTCGCGCCTCATGACCGGTGACGCTGGCCAATGCGCCGGCATCTCGATGTTGGTCAGTCCGGGGTTTTGCTCTCCGCAACATTCATGAGGATCGCGCCGCTTCGCGCATCGATACCAACTTCATAAGGCTTGCCGTGGCTGGTGATGTCGAAGGAATAGCGCAGGCCGCTGCCGCCCTTCTCTTTTTCCAATTCCTGGTCGGTAATCTTGCCGGGACGCGCCTTGAGCGCGGTCTGCCGAGCCGTCGCGAGAGAGATTTTCGCCTCAGCGGCGTATTGGTGTCCTTTCAGTTTCGTTGGTGCCGCGGCGGCTGTCCCACTCAACGCTGCGACGGACAGCAGACCCAGCATCAATCGCACGTCTTTCATGACACACACTCCTTGAGGCAGGTTACACCGTGCCCTTGTAGGAGCGGCAACCTTCGCCGCAGGTGAGGACAAGATTGATTATGCCCAACTTGCCGTCGCCGGCGCAAAACCGGATCCTCAGTCGATGAAGCTCTTGTTGCTTGAAGACGATTCCAGGACGCGTGAGGATCTAGAGCGCGTGCTGAGCAGTGCAGGTCATGTCGTTGACGCCTGTACGACCGGGCAGGACGCGATCTTCCTGGCGTCTTCCAGCGATTACGCCGTTCTGATCCTCGACCGGATGGTGCCCGGCATTTCCGGCCTGCCGGCGCTTAAGGCCATCCGGGCGGCGGGAATACGAACCCCGGCGCTCTTTTTGACGGCCATGAACGGCATTGAGAACCGGGTCGAAGGGCTCGAGGCGGGAGCCGACGACTATCTGGCGAAGCCGTTCGCGGCGACTGAGTTGCTTGCCCGGATCAATGCGCTCGCTCGGCGTCCCCCGATTTTGGACGTCGCCGCCACGATCACGGTCGGCGACCTCGTCCTCGACCGTATCCGCCGTAGCGTCACGCGCGCGGGCCAGCGGGTGGAATTGCAGGCGCAGGAATTGAAGCTGCTCGAATATATGATGCTGCACGCGGGCGAGGTGGTGACGCGCACGATGCTCCTCGAGAATGTCTGGTCATTTCACTTCGATCCCAAGACGAACATTATCGAGAGCCACATGAGCCGGTTGCGCGCCAAGGTCGATCGGGGTTTCGGACGTGAACTGATCCATACGGTTCGGGGCGCTGGATATCGGATCGATGCGGGTTAGGTCGTTCATGCCGGCCGCATTCGGAAGCGCGGCCTTTCGCTTCGCGCTGATGCTGGCGGTCGTCGTGGCGCTCGGCGCAGGCGCCCTGTTGTTCACCGTCGAGCGGCAGGTCGGTTATTTCGCCCGAGAAGCCAGCGATGGGATGCTGCGGGCGGAATCGTCGGTCCTGTCCGCGGAATATGCCCAGCTGGGTCTCTCGGGACTGACGGATGCCATCGCGCGGCACCGGGGGAGCGACGCTGATCCGCCCTATCGATATCTTCTGACCGACAAAGCGGGACACCGACTGTCCGGCGACCTGCCGCTGCAAGCCGCCAGGATCGGTCAAGGAAGCGTTGCGGTGCCCGAGGATTTCGACGGCTCGCGACACGTCGAACGTCTCGCAACGCAAGTAACGCAGCTGCCCGACGGATTGCTGCTCGTCGTGGCGACCGACAGCTTCGACGTGCAGCAATTGCGGCACCGCCTCGGACGCTTCACGATCTGGAGCGGCATCGCCATCGCCGCCTTTGCATTGATCGGCGGGTATCTGGTGGGGCGCGTCTTCCTGCGTCGGCTCGCAACAGTCAATCGCGCCATCGACCGGATCATCGATGGGGACGGCGCGGAACGGCTGCCGATGATCGGGTTCGGTCCGGAGTTCGACGACCTCACCCGGAACCTCAATCGCATGCTCGAGCGGAAGGCCGCTGCGATGGAGGCTTTGCGGCAGGTGTCAACGGATATCGCCCACGATCTGCGCACGCCACTCACCCGGCTCCATCAGCGGCTCGAACGAATGCAGGTGGAAGGTGCCGGCGATCCCGACAGTATCGATGCGGCCGTGGAGCAGACCAACGGACTGCTCGCGACGTTCGAGGCCCTGCTGCGGATCGGGTCGATCGAGGGAGGTGTCGGGCGACGTCGCTTCGGTCCCGTCGACCTGACCGAACTGCTCGATCGTATCCATGCGGCCTATGTGCCCGTGGTCGAGGACTCCGGGCAGACGTTCATTGCCGACCATAGCGCAGGGGTCACCGTCATCGGCGACCCCGATCTTCTCGCGCAGCTATTCACCAATCTGATCGAGAACGCGATCGTCCACACCCCGAGTGGAACGCGCATCGTTTCCTGCCTGCGCACCGTCGGCACCGAAGCCGTGGCGGAGATATGCGACAACGGTCCCGGCATCCCCTCCGATGAACGCGAGAAGGTGTTTCGACGCTTTTACCGACGGGATGCCAGTCGCAGCACGGAAGGTGCGGGTCTCGGCTTGGCGCTGGTATCAGCCATCGCCGCCCTTCATCAGGCGAAGTGCACCATCCCGGGCGGCGCTGAGGGCTTGTGTGTGCGGATCGCTTTCCGTCTGTCATCTGCGATCGATCAGGTAACCGACGCCCCGAAGCACCATGGCTTGCCGTGATCGCCAATACCTGGACGATCGGGAGCATACCCACGGCCCGTAAGGGGCACGAACATTGCCCAGCCTAGAGAACATGCGACGACGCTACCGTCAGCCTGCTTCGTGAAGACCTCAAGCCGCTCGGTCGCTGTGGAGGGGCCGATCGGCATCACCAAGCGTCCGCCGGTCCGCAACTGATCGAGCAGCGGGGCTGGAACGCTTGCAGAACCCGCAGTGACGATCACCGCGTCGAACGGCGCGCGCTCGGGCCAGCCTGCAAAGCCGTCCCCGACACGGGCATGGACCTTCCGATAGGCGCGCCGACGTAACGCCCTGGCCGCTTGGCGCGCCAGCTGCGGGACGATTTCGATCGTGGATACCTCTGCACCCAACTCGGCGAGGATCGCGGCCTGATAGCCCGAGCCCGTCCCGACTTCCAGAACGCGGGAGCCGCGCTGCACTTGCACCGCAGCCGTCATGATCGCCATGATGTAAGGATCGGAAATCGTCTGCTGCCACCCGATTTCCAAGGGCGCCCCGATATAGGCTTGCGGCTTTGCAGCGCGAGGCACGAAATCCTCGCGTGGCAGCGTCGCCTCCACAGCAACTGCTGCCTGGAAAAAGCGGTCATCTCGTAGTGCCGGAACGTCAGCAGCCGCTGCGTTGATCGAGCTAATCATTCGCGCACGCTCGTCTGTTCGGTCCGGTGCGCGAAATCCGAGTGAAGTCGTAGCGGCTATCAGGCAGACTAGGCCCAGAGAAACCTTCTTCAGCACCCTGCTTGTGGCTCCAAGGGAACGCTGACCACCGCCGACATGGGGTGGCGATGTCGGCATGCGGACGCGCTTACCCCCCATGACATTACGCCACGATCGCAGTGGCTATACGATTTCCCAATGTCCGATAGATCCTCGGTAAGCGCGGGTCGCGATCCGCAACTTAAGTGTCGGAACACGCGGATGATCGGTCGGACCGCCAGAAAAACGACCGTGGCTGTTGAAAAATTCAACGCGCGCTGTTGGCGCCACTCCAGATATTCAGCCCTCCATAAAGCGCCAAGAGTGCCATAAGCTTGGCCAGTGGACCAAATACGTCCTCCAAGCTTGCACCCATCTGATTTATTGGAACGAAGATATGCATGGCGCAGGTGGCGGGGGAAAACCAGGCGAGTGCAGAAAGCCAGCCCGGCATTGATTGGAGTGGCCAGGCAAAACCCGCTAGAAACACGAGCGGCACAGATGTCGGCAACAGGATCTTCAATGCATCGTCGCCGCTGTTAAACAACTTGCCCAGCAACAGCCCGACCGCCGGCTCGGCCGCTGCGATCCGGACCGCGTTTTCCTGGGCGAGATGAGATGGCTCGGGTGGCAGCGAAAGGCCGCGCAGGAGCAGCGGCAAGTCGATGCTGGCGACGATCAGGGAGGTGATGATCACGCCCATGGCAAGGAAGATCGCGAGCTCGCGTGAGGGAAAGGCAGATCCATCGCTCATGGCAAGCGGCAAGGTCAGGACGCCGGCGAGCGTGGTCGCTCCGCGTACTCCGCAGAAGGACATGGCCGCGACGATCCGCCAGTTGGGCACTCGCCGCCAATGCCCCTGACGGAACAGTGTGAGGCTGAATGACAGCCAAACCCACAGGAAGCGAAGCACCGCGAGCCCGACGTTGATCGCAACGACGTAGAGCGCCAGCCACCAGGGATCACGATGCCCGATGGACTGGACGATCGCCACCGCTCCTGAAAGGAGCTCGGGCAATTGCTCGCCCAGAAGGACAAAGATGATGCCGTTGGCGGCGAATTGGATGGTGTCCCAGATGGTAGTGCGACGGATGCCGGTGATCGCGCCGACCTCGCCTGCGGTTTCGGACGGCCCCATCGCAAGGCCCGACGCGACCGCGGCGAGGATGCCCGAGCAATGCAGATGCTCCGCGAGAAGGTAGGAGCCAAAGGGAATCAACAGAGATGAGAATCTGGCTCCCGCCTTCCTCGCTATAATGGCGAACGACCCAACTTTTCGCGCGCGTGACAAGCCAGGTCACGCCGGTGCCTACGGCGATCCCGCCAAGCGCGACCCAAAGGAAGTTGAGGGCGGCATTCTGAAGCGAGAAAGCACCGGTGAGCGCGGCGGCAATCGCGAAACGCAGGCAGACCAGACCCGAGGCATCGTCCAGGAGCGCTTCCCCTTCCAGCATATGCATCATCCGCTTCGGAATGGGCACGCGCTGAGCGATCGCCGAACCGGCGATCGGGTCGGTCGGCGAGATGACCGCGGCCAGCGCGAAAGCGACGGGAAGCGGCATCGAGGGGATCATCCAGTGGATGAAGAAGCCCATGCCGACCACGGTGAAGACGACGAGGCCGAGCGCAAGTCCCAGGACCGTCCTGCCATCCTTGAACAGTTCTTCCCGCGGGATGCGCCAGCCATCGAGGAACAATAGCGGCGGCAGGAACAGCAGGAAGAAGATTTCCGGATCGAGCGTGACCCGCCAGTCGGCGATCAGGCCGATCAGCGCACCCAGCGCAATCTGGAACAGCGGGCGTGGCAATGGGACAGGCACCATGCGCGCAACGATACCGCTTATGACGACGGCCACCATCAGCATCAGAACGATCGTCACACTTTCCAAAATGGGCTCCTTATTGGCCTCGCCCTTGCGTGCACGAAGTCGCACTCGGCAGGATGAACAGGTCGGAAAGAACCATGTTTCAGACATGCAGCCATCTGCGCTCGACGTAGGAGAAGAGGGCGCACACCGGTATTGCGCACAACATGCCGAGGGTGACCTCGGCGCAACGGAGCAGCGCGACGGTCCAGACCGGGCCATGCGCGGGCACGAGCAATACGATGGTGGTCGTAATACCGGCAAGCCGCGCGGCCGTACTGACTTTCAGGCACCAGCACACGACGATCACCACGGCCACCGACGCGAGATAGATCGCGATGTTTTCCGTGCCGAGCGTGGCAGCCGCGAAGCCACAGACAGCGCCGGCCAGCGCGCCGATAAACTGGTCGCGCGACTGGCTCAGCGTGTCCGCATAGTCGTGCTGGGTGACCGCGATGGCGGTGATGGCGGCCCAAAAGGCCTGTTCGGTGTGCAGGGCAACGCCGATGCTGTAAGCAAGTCCCGCGCCACAGACAGCGCGCAGAGCCATCAGCAAACCCTGCGCCACGCGGCTCTTGAGCGGCAGGCTCTTGAGGACGCTGAAGGCGGATTGCTGTAGCGACGTAAGATAAGCGAAATGGCTTTCCTGGGAATCCTTTCTTGATGGCATGCTTGACCCTGAACGACCGGGATTTCGTCGGACTGATCCCTGCCGGTGCTTTCTCACACTGCCGCGTCGAGCAGGAGCACGGTCAATGACCGCACCCCCTGTGCGCCGTGGATGAGCACGCCCTCGATGTCGGCCGTTGCGGAGGGGCCTGTATGAAAACTGGCATAGCGATGCTCGTGGAATTCCGGCCGCCGATAGGCCTCCTGAAGCGTGGGCACGATGGCAGCGGGGGCGAGTAATACGACGAGATGCTGCGCGAGATAAGCGGCAGCGTTTGTGACCAGTGCCGTGTCCGGCAGCAGCACGGAACCCGTCTCCGCCACACCGAAGCTGGCCCGCACAATCGTAATGTCCACATCGGCGAGATCACGCGGGGCTGCAACACCCATAAGATCGCGGTTGCCGCGATATTCGGGAACAGCAGAGGCGATCACCTTGGCCTGCGGGAACTGCTCCTGCAGGAAGGCATCGATGCTCTGCCCCTCGATACCGTGTCCACCCATCGCTTCGAGGTTACGGAGGAACGATGCAACCAGTCCCTCACCCGCCTCGAAAGGAAAAATCGGCAGCTCGGGCAATGGATGATCGCCCAGTGGCCGGTTCGCCCGCACCGCCGCCAGAATGTTCTCGCGCGCGCTCATGATTGGCCCTCCTTTCCGCCATTGGTTCGCTTATGCCATTGATGAAAGGTTTCCTTCGGGGCATCCGGCATGTCACGTCCGCGCGCGGTCCAGCTGTTGAGCGGATTGGCGAGCGCGAAGCTGGGCAGCACCTTGAGCGCACCGTCGGCCGCCGCGACGGCCGTGCGGTAGAGAGAGGGATGTGACAGGAGTGTGCCTGCCGCTTTCATCAGCGCCTGCTTGCCCAGGCCGATATCGTGCGTTTCCGCCAATGCCTTGCGCCACGCGAAGATCTGCTCGTGGATGTTGATTTTCACCGGACAGACATTGGTGCACGAGCCGTTGAGAGTGGAGGCAAAGGGAAGAGTCGAATAGCGCTTCCGGTTGAAGGTCGGATCGAGGATCAGGCCGATCGGCCCGGAATAGGTCGCGCCGTAGGAAAGCCCGCCCGAGCGGCGATAGACCGGACAAGTGTTCATACAGGCACCGCAACGGATGCATTTGAGGCTCTGCCAGAATTCCGGCTCGCCGAGCCGTGCGGAGCGGCCATTATCGACCAGCACGATATGCATCTCACCGCCGTTGCGGGGTCCTCGAAAATGCGAGGTATATTGGGTGATCGGCGAACCTAGCGCGGAGCGTGAAAGCAGGCGGATGAACACGCCCAGGTCGGCGATGCGCGGGATCAGCTTCTCGATCCCGATCGAGGCGATGTGGAGCGGCGGCACGTTGGCCGACAGGTCCGCATTGCCCTCGTTGGTGCAGACGACAAAGGTCCCCGTCTCGGACACCGCGAAGTTTGCGCCGGTCATGCCGGCATCCGCATCGAGAATCAGGGGGCGCGTCTTCTCGCGCTGCTGCTCGGCGAGATAGTGGACGTCGTCGTTGGCGGGATCGGTGCCGAGCTTGTCGGCGAACACTTGCGCCACATCGCTGCGCAGCTTGTGGACGGCCGGCACGACGATGTGGCTCGGCGCCTCGTCGTCGAGCTGCTGGATGCGCTCGCCGAGATCGGTCTCCACCACCTCGATGCCGACGCCGGCCATGTAATCACGCAGGCCGGTTTCCTCGGTCAGCATCGATTTGGACTTGATGAGATTCTTCGCCCCATGATCGGCAAGGATGCCATGGACGATGCGGTTGTGCTCGGCCCCATCCCGCGCCCAGTGGACGTGGATGCCGTTGGCCCGCGCCTGCGCCTCGAACTGCTCGAGATAGTCGCCAAGGTTCGAGAGCGTGTGTTGCTTGATGGCCGATGCCAGCTCGCGCAGCTCCTCCCATTCGACAAGGCCGTGCATTTGCCGGTCACGCTTCTGGCGCAGGTCCCAGAGGCGTTCGTCATGCATCTCCGCATGGCGCGGCGCATCGATGAAACGCATCGCCGCCTCGTTGTGATCGACGGGCTTGCGGTGGTAAAGCTTCGCTCCGCGTGGTTGGGGCTCGGCTGCGGGCGGGCTCAACGGCCGGGATGTTCCCTCACCGTGGCTCAGCCGCTCGCCACTGGCGCTGCGTGCCGCGCCGTCATCGGCCGTGTGCAATTCCTCATGGAGCAGGGCCGGCAGACCATCCTCTGCGCGGCGCGGTTCATCCGGTCCGGTCATGCGGCATCTCCGTTCAGTACCTGGGCGATATGGCGGAACTTGAGCGGAAGTCCGAGCCGATCTGCGCAACCCTTTTGATGCAGCATGCAGGAGCTGTCGGCCGAGACGACATAGTCAGCACCGGCTTTGGCATGGTCGTGGACCTTGTCCTGCCCCATCTTGACCGAGACGGCCGGCTCGAACACGCTGAACGTGCCGCCAAACCCGCAACACTCGTCGGGTCGGGCTTTTTCGACCAGCTCCAGCCCTTTTACCATGCGCAGCAGGTCAAGCGGCTTGGAGTGTGCCGGCTCGCGCCGTTCGGACATGCTGCCATGGAAGAGACCACGCAGTGCGTTGCAATTGTTGTGGTAGCTCACCTTGTGCGGAAATTCGGCCCAGGGGAAGCCATCCACCTTTAGCACGTCGTGGAGGAACTCGACCAGCTCATAGGTTCGCTCGCGGACGTGGCGCACCTCCTCGGTCTGCTCGATGGCCGTCATGTTGCGCCGGACTTGATGCGCGCAGCTTCCCGAGGGCACGACGACATAATCGAAGCCTGAGAAGTTGCGGACGAACAGTTCCTCGGTCGCCTTCGCCTCGGTGTGGCAGCCCGAATTGACCATGGGTTGCCCACAACAGGTCTGGTCGAAGGGGTATTCGGGATCGACACCGAACCGGCGTAGCAGGTTCAGTGTCGCGATTCCGACCTCGGGTTCGAAGGCATCGACATAACAGGGTACAAACAACGCGACACGCATGGCGCCACCTTTCAATGGAAGAGGTTGGTGGTGGCGAGATCAGTGATCTCGTCGCCCCGCCCGGACATGATGGCGCGCAGCATGTAGAGGCTGAAGCCCTTTGCCTGCGCCGCTGCGATCGTCGGCGGCATCGAGATTTCGTGGCGTGCCGTCACGACATCCACCAGCGCCGGCCCATCATGCGCGAAGGCCGCGCGCAAGGCCGGCTCCAGAGCGGCTGAATCCTCCACGCGAACGCCGTACAGTCCGATCGTCCTTGCGACCTCGGCGAAGTTGGGATTCTCCAGTGAAACATTGGTGCCGGGATAGCCGCCCGCTTTCATCTCCATCTCCACGAAGCCCAGCGTCCCATTGTTGATGACGACGATCTTGATCGGCAGCTTGAGCTGCACGGCGGTCAGCAGTTCGCCCATCAGCATGGACAGCCCGCCGTCGCCGGAGAGCGAGACGACTTGCCGGCCGGGGAACGCCCCCTGCGCGCCCAGTGCCTGCGGCATGGCGTTCGCCATCGAGCCATGGTTGAACGAACCGAGCAGGCGTCGCATCCCGTTCATCGTGAGGTAGCGCGCCGCCCAGATCACCGGGGTGCCGACATCGGCGGTGAAGATCGCATCTTGCGCCGCCACCTTGTCGAGCGTGGCCGCGACATATTGGGGATGGAGCGGCTGCCCCGCTTTGCGGGGCTGGGCGAGATCGTCGAGGCTGGCCCGCGTCTTCGCATAATGCTGGCGCGCCTTGTCGAGAAAGGTGCGACTGCGGCCTTCCGCGATCTTCGGTGCAAGCGCCGCCGCAAACCGGCCAACATCGGCGACCACCGCCAGATCGAGCGGCACCCGCCGCCCGAGCGCGCCTGGGTCACGATCCACCTGGATCACCTTCGCCCCCGTCGGATAGAAATTGCGATAGGGAAAATCACTGCCCAGCATCAGCAGTGTGTCGCATTCCTTGAGCGCATGATAGCCCGACGAGAAGCCGATCAGTCCGGTCATGCCGACATCGCAGGGGTTGTCCCACTCGACATGCTCCTTGCCACGAAAGGCATGGACGATGGGGGCTGCGAGCCGATCGGCCAATGCCACCAGTTCGTCATGCGCTCCGGCGCAGCCCGATCCAGCAAGGATGGTGACGCGCTTGGCGCCGGACAAAATCTCCGCAGCCTGCGCGACATCCTCGGCCATGGGCTCGGGTGCCGTGACCGTGGGCAGGGCAAAGGCCGGCACGCTGTCCGTATCCACCTCGAGCAGCGATACATCCCCCGGCAGCACCAGTACCGCCACGCCGCGCCGCCCGATGGCGGTCCGCATGGCACGGTGGAGCAGTTCGGGCATCTGTTTCGGGTTGGTCACCATCTCGCAGAAATGGCTGCACTCGCGGAACAGCTCGGTCGGGTGGGTCTCTTGGAAATAACCGAGGCCGATCTCGCTCGATGGGATGTGGCTGGCGATGGCAAGCACCGGCACATGGTTGCGCTGGCAATCGAACAGACCATTGATGAGATGGAGATTGCCTGGCCCGCAACTTCCCGCGCAGACGGCGAGCTTGCCCGTCGCCGCCGCATCGGCGCCTGCCGCAAACGCGCCTGCCTCTTCGTGGCGAACATGCATGAAGATAATGCGGCCGTCCTTGCCGAGCTGCCAGTTGACCGCGTTGAGGCTGTCGCCGGTCACCCCCCATATCCGTTCGATGCCGGCATCCGCCAGCGTCCGTACCAGCATTTCAGCGATTGTGACTGCCATAGCTGTTTATCAGTCCTTAGCCGTAGCCTCACGAGTATATCATTCATTATTACGATCTTGATCCAACATATATTTGGCCAAAACTTTATGCATCAAGATACCAAATAGAATAATGTCAGTAAATCAAGTACCACAGGGACTATGTTGTTGTTCTTACGCTTGTGATCATCATGGCTGTAGGTCAGCGCATCATGCACGCCGGTAGTTTATCGCCGTTCTCGCGCAACATCTGCTGGCCAAGCTGACTCTGGAAAGGGCCAGAACGAGGCCGAGGTTACGCACACACATCACGGGGTTCTCCTAACCAACGGTGTCCATGGCCTTTCCTTCGGCATCATGCCGCTTTCCAAGGACGGTCAGACCCGCCGCCTCCAAAGGGCTGGTGTCGCGCATGGCCACGGCAAAGCCATGTGCTACGGCGGTGGCGGCGATGTAGCCATCTTCCTTGCTGATGGCCTGGCCGGCGGCCCGCGCGCTCGCCATAGGTTTGCGAGGTGTCCAAGTCGAAGGGCAACACGCGACCCTTGAAAGCTGGCAGCACTTCACGCTCCAGGCGATCTTGGTAGACCGTGCGTCGCTTGCCGGCCGGTAAAGCCGCCATACCAAAGCGCACTTCGGCCACGGTGATCGCGGACAAGTGGAGGCTTTCAACGAGCTGGGCGTCGATCCAGGCCAGCACCTTTGGCTCGGGTGTGGGTTTCCACAGCTCGGAAAGCACGTTGGTGTTGAGAACGATCATTCATCGAAGCTCATGGGTTCGGCCAGCGTCTTGTCGCGCTCGAAGAGGGCATGCTCTGCATCGGTCAGCCCACCCGCCTCGCGGGCGATGGACACCAACAAGGAGCCGAGCTTGATCCGGCCTTCCGGTTTGGCGGCCTGTTCCAGGATGACGCGGATTACGGCCTCGGCACTTCAGCCATGCTTGGCCTCGCGCACCCGCAGCGCGCGATGCACTTCGTCGGGGACGTTGCGGATTGTGATGGATGCCACTGCTTGCACTCCATTGATGTGCTTTGAAGGAAAGCATTTTTTAGATATGCAATCAAGCTATCCCTTCACTGAGCTTACGTGACGTGTCGCGTACCTCGTCATGGGCTATGATCGCATCGCCACT